>JBKJUT010000084.1:0-8961 GCA_046590515.1 Ferruginibacter sp. | reverse complement strand
CTCACTTAAACAACTGAACACTTATTTAGGCAAGATGGGAGTGATTATGAAAGAGAAAAACAAAAAAGATTCTATCCAGTCTAATGTAGTAAGTGCAGAAAGTGCACCTGCAGATGTATCAAATCTATAATAACATTCCTTCATGTAAAGAGCCGTCTTACTGACGGCTTTTTAATTAAATACCATGCTGCTTTCATTACAAAACATCAGCCCCGTATACCTGGAGGCAGAAAAAATAACAGGCTCTGACATATGGCAGAATACGGTTGTTTTCAGTAAAGGCGAAAAAGTACAGGTTGTAGCACCAAGCGGTAAAGGCAAAACCTCACTGGTACATTTCATATACGGATTAAAAAAAGACTTCGAGGGTGAAATACTGGTAAAGGGCGAATCAATCAAAAGCATGGGAACAGAGGCCCTGGCCCGGATGAGAAGGGAGGAAATCAGTATTATATTCCAGGACCTGCGGCTCTTCCAGGATCATACAGCCCTGGAAAATATTGAGGTTAAGAAAGCCCTTTACCCGCATTTAGAAAACAGAATTTCCTACATGGCTGAAAAATTAGGCATAGGCGCTAAACTGAATCAATTGTGCAGGCATTGCAGTTATGGCGAACAACAACGGATAGCCATCATCAGGGCATTGCAGCCACCTTTTTCCCTGCTTATTATGGACGAGCCTTTCAGCAACCTGGATGAACTGAACCGCCACAAGGCCATGTCACTGATTGAAGAAGTCGCCAACGAAAGAAAGGCGGCAATTATACTGTTCGACCTGAAAAATATTGAATTCTTTAATGCCGATACCACCTTATACCTCTAGTATGAATGAGAGCCGGGATACAAAAATAGATTTCCATGTAATTGCCCCTTTCCTTCACCGGGAAAAAAAAAGTACTTCACGGATACTGGGATATATTGGGTTGGGTTTTGGAGTTTTTCTCCTGCTTTGTTGTGTGCAGATGTATGTGAATATTCATTTTTTATTACGCGAAAAAAATGTGAGCAAAAATGGTTTCGATTTCATCTCTATCACCAAAACCATTACAAATGAAAATGCGGCCTCAGATAACCGCTTTACGAGTGAGGAGATATACCAGATCAGGCAACAACGATTTATCACAGATGCTGCTCCACTGGTGAGTAACTTATTCAGGGTAAAAGCCAGTGCCGGAAGTGCCCTGCCTTTTAGTACTGATCTCTTTCTTGAATCAATAGATGAAAATTTTTTAGACACCCTTCCTCCAAATTTTACGTGGAAGGAAGGACAGCAGGATATCCCGATCATATTTTCAGCAGATTTCCTGGAAATGTATAATGTATTTGCACCGGCCCAGGATTTGCCCAGGTTATCATCTGCAACACTTTCATCCATCAACATTATTTTAGAATGTTACGGCCCCCTGGGTATACAATCTTTCCGCGGCCATGTAGTAGCCATTAGCGACCGGATAAATTCCGTATTGGTTCCGCCTGATTTCCTGCAATGGGCAAATAAAAATTATGCATTGGCCACCAATGTACCTGCGGCAAGGGTTTTTTTAAAAACAAAAGATGCCAACAACCCGCAATTAATTAAATATATACAGGCCAATAATTTCAGGGTTAACAGTGATAAAACAAAACTGGGCAGAGTACGCCAGATGCTTGACCTGGTAATAAGCGGGCTGGCAGGCTTTGCCATTCTCGTAATCATAATGGCATTGGTACTTTTTTCATTTTTCCTGCAATTAATGATTGCCAGGAGCAGGGAAAACCTTCAGCTTCTGATAACCCTGGGATATTCACCAAAGCGTTTATCCGACTCCGTATCACGTAAATGGATACCGGTGTACTCTATCATCATCGGGATAGCTTTATTAGCCACCTCAATATTGCAATATGCATTCAAGAATGGCGTAATGAAAGAACGGTCTGACCTTTCTCCCTGGCTTGATGTCCGTACCTGGGGTATAGGTGCAGTCTTGCTGTGCTTATGTATTTATATGACCCAGAGATTGGTCAAAAAGCAGGTTTACCATTTATAATCCTTCAAACACTATGGCAGAACCTTGCCCTACACCCACACACATTGTAGCCAGGCCATACCGGCTGTTTCTTTTTTTCATTTCGTGCAGTAATGTGGTTGAAATTCTTATTCCACTGCATCCCAGCGGGTGACCAATAGCGATAGCACCTCCATTCACATTTACTTTTTTTTTGTCCAGGCCCAGGTCGTTGATACATGCCAGGCTTTGTGAAGCGAAGGCCTCGTTCAGTTCCACGAGGTCGAGGTCGGCTACAGTCAGGTTAGCGCGCCCCAGGGCTTTTTTTGTAGCAGGCACTGGTCCTATACCCATTATTGAGGGATCAACCCCGGCTACACCCATACTTACCACCCTGGCGATGGGTTTTAAATTATATTTTGTTATGGCTGCAGCACTGGCCAGCAGCATGGCAGCAGCGCCATCATTAATACCGCTGCTATTACCCGCAGTTACTGTACCATCTTTAATAAAAGCAGCTTTTAATGAAGCCAGCTTTTCAGCCGGGGATAAACGCGGATGTTCATCTTTTTCTACCATCACCGTCTCTTTACCCAATAAAACAGGAACAGGAATAATTTCTTCATTAAATTTCCCGGCCTGGTGAGCCTGGTTATATTTCTGTTGACTTTCCATTGCAAACTGGTCTTGTGCCTGGCGACTTATATTCCATTGTCTGGCCACATTCTCTGCGGTTTCTCCCATAGTATAAGGATGATGTAATTGAGAGAGCTTATCGTTCACAAACCTCCAACCCATAGTAGTATCATGTACCTGGGGATTTCTTTCATATGCGCCGGTACTCTTTGGCATTACGAATGGGGCGCGTGACATACTCTCAACCCCGCAAGCGATCATCAGTTCTGCATCACCCATTGCAATGGTGCGGGTACAGTCCATAATGGCCTGCAAGCCACTTGCACAAAGGCGGTTTACGGTAGTTCCGGGAATCGTTACCGGCAATCCGGCCAGCAAGGCCGCCATCCGGGCCACATTACGGTTATCTTCTCCACTTTGGTTAGCAGCACCCGCAATCACATCCTCTATAGCATGTACATCTATTCCTGGGTTTCTTTCTATCAATGCTTTGATCACAAGCGCCAGCATATCATCGGGCCTCACACTTGCCAGGGCGCCACCATATTTGCCTACAGGGGTTCTTACAGCATCAACTACATAAACGGTTTGGGTCATAATCTTATTCTTGAAATAATGAATACGGGTGCAAATTTACCCTTAAAATTTCAAAATTAAATTTAAACCGTTCGTACTGGATTATCTTTGCCGTATGTCTGTTAAAATGAATATCAGGGAAAAGAGCCTGCCGGAGTTGAAGGAATATTTTGAAAGTATTGGCGATAAAAAATTCAGGGCTATCCAGGCCTATGAATGGTTGTGGAAGAAAAATTCCCGGAGTTTTGACAGCATGAGCAACCTTTCGCTTGACCTCAGGAAGAAACTGGCTGAGGATTTTATCTTTCCGGCCATTACACTCGATGCATCGCAACATAGTAATGACGGTACGCTTAAATCTCGTTTCAGAACCTATGATGGTCACCTGATGGAAGGTGTGCTTATACCTACCGAAAAAAGGAATACGGCCTGTGTATCTTCCCAGATCGGATGTAGCCTGTCCTGTAAATTTTGCGCCACCGGGCGTATGGAAAGAAAACGAAACCTGAATTTTGATGAAATCTACGACCAGGTAGCCCTGCTTAATGAGCAAAGCCTGTCAGCATATGATAAGCCTCTAACTAATATTGTGTATATGGGTATGGGAGAACCCTTGTTAAATTATAAGAATGTGCTTAAGTCAATTGATAAAATCACAGCAGCGGATAGTATGGGAATGAGCCCTAAGCGGATTACTGTGTCAACGGCAGGGGTAGCCAAGATGATAAAGCAACTGGGCGATGATAAAGTAAGGTTTAACCTGGCCCTGTCATTGCACGCCTCAACTGATAAGAAGCGTAACGAGATTATGCCCATAAACGAAACAAACAGTATTGAATTCCTGGTGGAAGCACTCAATTATTTTTACCAGCAAACCAAAAATGATATTACACTGGAATATGTTTTACTAAAGGACCAGAATGATTCCCTTAAAGATGCCGAAGAACTGATTACTGTATATCGCCAGATACCCACTCACCTGGTAAATGTGATAGAATACAACCCTGTAGCCGGAATTCCGTTTGTAAAGTCTGGTGAAGATTCTACCCAGGCCTTTACAGATTTCCTGGCTAAAAACAATGTGAATGTACGTGTCAGACGTAGTCGTGGCAAGGATATCGATGCTGCCTGTGGACAACTGGCCAATAAAGAAAAACTACCGGTTTAATATAAAACCTGCCTCTCTTATTTACTTAACATTTTTTTTATTAAACCCTGGGCCTCACCCCGGGTCTATGCTGCATGTATTTAAAATGTAAAAAGTCTTTTATGAAAAAAATAATTGCATTATCCCTCGTCCTTGCAGCATTTACTTTCAATTCACAGGCCCAGGTGGAGCGTAAAAAAGGCAAAGCTGAAGGGGATAAAAAAGAAATGAAGAACCACCGTGGTGACAGGTCAAGTCACGATGGCAAAATGAACAAGATCAACAACCTGAGTGAGGCTCAAAAAAGCCAGTTAAAGGCGATACGTGAAGAATATGCGCTGAAACAACAAAGGCTGGATGCACAGAACCTTGGTGAGGCACAAAAGAAAGAACAAAAAAAATTATTGATGGAAGAGCGTCGGAATAATGTGGCTTCCATTCTTACTCCTGAGCAAAAAGCTCAAATGACTGGACAATGGAAAGATAAAAAAGGAGAACGCACAGAAGGAAAAAAGCAGCATAAAAAAGGACATGAAAAAATGAAGAAAGAACTGTCACTTTCTGATGCACAGGTTCAGCAGTTAAAGCAGCAACATGAAGCGATGAAAAGCCGTAAAATGGCAATAAAAAACAATGAAAGCCTTTCCAAAGAACAGAAGAAAACACAAATGAAAGCATTGAAAGCAGAGGCTAAGACACAACGAAGTACGGTGCTTACTGCAGAACAGCAAGCCAAATGGGAAGCCATGAAAAAAGAACATAAAAATAATCACTCAGGGAAAGCAAGAAAATAACCTCGTAATACCCCAATATCAAGGCGCATCGAAAGATGCGCCCTTTTTTTGCTTCAGGGCGGGCCGGAAAAGCGTATCTTTGGCCCTCATTACTGTTGAAAAACAGCATAAATATCAACACATGAGCCAGTCTCCGTTTCAAAAATTTATTGCACCTAAAAAGAACAGCAAGGTCAAAGAAGAATTCCGCCAGGAAAAGAAAAAGATCAAAAAGGAAAGGGCTGCCTATTTCGATAAAGTAAAAGAAGAAAAGTACCAGGCAAGAATGGCTGCTAAGAGTAAGGGTTTCGGCACGGGTACACCTAAACCTTCCACAAATTCTGAAACAGTTGAAAAAAAGTCCAACCTTGTTAAAGGAACTTCCGTTAAAACAAATACCAGCCATATTACTACTGATGAAGTAATGCCGTTGAATAAATTCCTGGCCCATTGCGGGGTTTGTTCCCGCAGGGATGCAGTCGAAATTATCAATGAGGGAAAAGTAAAAGTGAATGGAGTAGTGGCTACAGAGCCGGGTTACAAAGTGCAACCCACAGATGAAGTGATATACAATACCAAAAAGCTTTTTGTAACCAAGAACCTGGTGTACATTTTATTAAACAAGCCAAAGGACTATATCACAACTACAGATGATCCTCAGGGAAGAAAAACAGTGTTACAGTTAATTCAGAAAGCCACTGACCAGCGGGTTTACCCCATAGGCCGGCTTGACCGTAATACTTCGGGTGTGTTGCTGTTAACCAATGATGGCGACCTCACACAAAAATTATCTCACCCGAGTTATGAGATTAAAAAAATCTACGAAGTTAAACTGGATAAAATACTGACCAAAGCCGACTTTGAAAAAATCGCGGATGGGTTAGTGTTAGAAGATGGAAAAGTGCTGGTGGACAGTCTTGCCTATGCCGATTCAAAAGACAAATCTATTATTGGTATAGAGATACACAGTGGGCGAAACCGTATAGTGCGCCGCATATTTGAACACCTGGGTTATGATGTCAAAGCGCTGGACCGGGTTATGTATGCAGGGCTGACAAAAAAGAACGTAGAACGCAGCAAATGGCGCTACTTAAGTGAAAAGGAAATCCGGCTGCTTAAATACATGAACAGTTCAAAAAATAAGAAAGTTGACAAAGAATAAACCGGATATAGTTTTTGAAAATGAAGACTTCGTAGCAATCAATAAACCATCGGGCCTGTTAACCATCCCCGACCGTGAACAGTCTGAACGCTCCCTAAAAGAATATCTTGTTGAAAAATATGGCAGCATTTTCACGGTACACCGTTTAGATAAGGACACCAGCGGTATGGTACTTTTTGCCAAAAATGAAACTGCACACAAATTCTTCTCCCGCCTTTTTGAAGAAAGAAAGATTGATAAATATTACCTGGGTATCGTAGATGGACAGCCGCAAAATGAATCCGGCAGTATTGACGCACCTATCTCGGAACACCCATTACACAAAGGCATGATGAACGTGCACAAAAACGGAAAGGCTTCGCTTACCTCCTATGAAGTGCTTGACAGCCACAAAAAATATTCCCTGGTATCTTTCCGGTTACATACAGGACGTACACACCAGATCCGGGTGCATTCCAAACATTTAGGTCACCCGCTGGCCTGCGATCCATTATATGGAAACGCAAAGCCCATCTTCCTTTCAGGTTTTAAAAAGAATTATAAACCCTGTAAACATGACGACGGGGAAAGGCCCATGATCAGCCGGTTGGCACTGCATTCCTATAAACTGGTATTTGCAGACGCAGAAGGCAGACAGCATGAACTTATAGCGGAAATGCCTAAGGAATTCCGCGCCATCATGCAGCAATTAAACAAGTATGATCATTAACATGTAATTTTTCTGAGCATGGCCTCGAACAGGTTTTCTATATATTAATTTCTTCCATCTCTTTTTACTAACTCCCAGATAATATCTTCAGGGTTTAAAAAGACGGTTTTAATCCGAAGAAGCCCGCCTGATGAAAGATTTACCAAAACGGCTTTTCACTTCATCGATACTTTTATAAAGCATCGATTTCTTTTCCGCATCAATAAAGAGGTTGGTTTGGGTAGCGTCATTGGTAAGTTCCGACAATTTTACACCTAACAGCCGGACAGGTTGTCCTTTTTTATACAACTGAATAAACAGTTCTTTCAACAAGGGAATAATTTCATCATCCAGCGCTGTTAACGGTAGCGATGTTTGACGGCTGGAGGTGGTAAAATCGGGGTAGCGAATTTTAATTGCTACACACCCTGCCACCTTAGCATCCTGCCGCAATTCAAAACAGACTTTTTCAGCCTGTCGCACAAGTTCTTTATGCAGTAATTTCAAATCGGTAATATTTTCATTGAATGTGCGTTCGGTGGATATCGATTTGGCTTCATGGTAAGCACTCACCACACCATGATGGATGCCGTTACTTTTCTGCCAAAGGTCAACCCCTCCTTTGCCAAGGTGTTCTTGCAGGAATTCGTGGCCGGCATCCCATAGCTGCTCTATCTTAATAATACCCATGTTATTCAGCGTTTCTGTGGTGTGCTTGCCTACACCGGGAATAGCATGCACAGGCAATGGTGCCAGGAAATCCTTTTCTTTCCCTGGGAGAATTTGCAGGTATCCGTTGGGTTTAGCCTGGTTTGTGGCAATTTTAGCTATCATTTTGTTACAGCCTAAACCAAATGAAATAGGAAGACCCGTTTCCCGGATGATATATTCTCTTAGGGCGATTGTCCAGCTCAGGGGATGGAAAAATTTATCCATCCCAGATAGATCAAGATAAAATTCATCCACAGATGCTTTTTCAAAAAGTGGTGCTTTTGCAGCAATGATCTGGGTTACCCATCGGGAGTACCTGCTATAGTCTTCGTAACTACCTTTTACAAACAAGGCATGTGGACAAAGCCGCCGGGCCTGGCTGGAAGGCATAGCAGAATGAATTCCGAAACGCCGTGCCTCATAACTGCAGGCGGCAACAACTCCTCTTTCCTGGCCACCTACAATCACAGCCTTTCCTTTTAAGGAAGGATCTTTTAAAATTTCCACCGACACAAAAAATGAGTCGAGATCAAAATGCGCTATTGTACGGGCCCGTTCCATTTATGCGTGTAACCATACCTGATTAAATAATTATAAATACACATCCAGCAGACCATCGGGAAGTGCTACATACACCCGTTTATTCTTTTTATCGACCTTGAGGAGACTGGCCTCATGGATCGGTATCAAAGCTTCTTTCCCCTGGTAAAGTATGGTACATAAAACCTGGTGAGGTTGTTCAATTACTTCAATCACCTCACCCAGATTATTATCACCATCTATTAGGTCAAAGCCCAATAAAGCAATGGGAGCATCTTTAGAAGCAAACTTTTTAAAATCTTCTTCTGTTATCCATACTTCTTTTGGGGTGAGTTTCCGCGCCGTTTCCTTGCTGTCAAATCCCTCCAGTTTTACAAACGTTTCAGATTCACTTTTAATGGAAGTCTTTGTAATAAAATAAGGAAGAAAATTATCTTTGGATTCTTCCAGGAATAAAATTTCCAGGCCTTTGAGGGTTGTTCTTTTACCCAGGCTATGCTGCAATACCAATTCACCCGTAAGGCCATGACTGGCGGCAAGTTTACCTATTTTAAAATATTGTTTCATCAGCGACAAAGATACGGGGTGCATTGATTTTACTGGTGCTGCAGGCAGGCATAAAAAAAAGTCCCGCAAACAACGGGACTTTACATGAATTAACGAAACAGGAATATTATTCTTCTGTTTTAGCTTCTTCAGAGGCAGCAGGTGCATCATTTTCAGCGGGAACCGGTTCAGCCGTT
>JBKJUT010000308.1:0-13418 GCA_046590515.1 Ferruginibacter sp. | reverse complement strand
CTTTTATTTTATCTTATCTGTATTGCAGGAATATTTCCTGCCAATGCCCAAACCTATTCGATGCGGAAGGGCGTAATATACCTGGTGAGGCATGCTGAGAAAGATACCGGCGTCAATCCACGTTTAACCCTGGCAGGCTATAAAAGAGCGGGAGACCTGGGCAGGGTAATTAATGTATATGCAAATAAAATGGATCATATCTATGTCAGCCAGTTTCTCCGGACCCAACTGACAGCAGATTCCCTTCGCCTGCTTACGACTGCAGATACCGTACATTACCAGGCCGATAATACCGGCGATGGCTTGATATCTGAAATGTGTAAGTATAAGAAGCAGGACAGGCACATAGTGGTAATTGCTCATAGTAATACCATTCCCGTTATATTAAAGCGCTTCGGCATTGAAGGTTTTAATATAGTAATTCCAGATGACCAATACGACCGGTTGTATATTATCACATATAAAAATTACCAACCCCGGTTAAAAATTGTAAAATTTGGCAATTAAAACAGGATCAACTATAATAAAATGCCTTTTAAGAAAAAATAAGCCACTGAAAAGTAAATCATAATACCAGTTACATCCACCAGGGTAGCTACAAAGGGCGCGGAAGATGCCGCCGGGTCAAATTTTAATTTTTTAAGAATCATTGGAAGCATAGAACCCATCAGGCTGCCCCATAATACGATCCCTATCAATGAGAACAAAATAGTGGATGCTACCAGTTGCCAATAAGGGCCATAATCAAATATGTGCAGGTTTTGCCAGAGCGCAATCCGGAAATAACCGATACCACCCAGTATCACTCCCAGCAAAGCTCCGGAGATCAATTCCCGCCGCATGACTTTCCACCAGTCTGCAATAGTCAGTTCGCCCAGTGCCATAGCCTGGATGATGAGGGTGGAAGCCTGTGAACCACTGTTACCGCCACTGCTCATGATAAGCGGTATGAAGAGAGCTAACACTGTGGCGGCCTCAATTTCGGCCTGGAAAAACTGCATGGCGGTGGCAGTAAGCATTTCGCCAACAAAGAGGATAACCAGCCAGCCTGCCCTTTTTTTAACCAGTTTAAAAATTCCAATATCCAGGTAAGGTGCATCCAATGCCTCGGTACCGCCGATCTTCTGTATGTCTTCACTGAATTCCTCGTTGGTAACCCATAGCACATCATCAATGGTTACAATGCCAAGCAGGATATTGTTGTTATCTGTAACGGGGAGGGCTACCCGGTTATTCATTTTAAAAACTTCGTTGGCTATTTCCTGGTCATCATTTACATTCAGGGAAATAAAACGGTTATCCATCAATTCGTTTACTTTCACTTCCGGGGCTGATAGAATAAAATCTTTTATCCGTATATCATCCAGCAACTCTCCCTTTACATTAATTACATAGATTACATCTATAGTTTCAGTATTGGTACCATAACGCCTGATGGTCTGCAAAACTTCATTCACTGTATTGTGCTCAAATACGTAGACATAATCAGGAGTCATTAACCGGCCGACGCTGTTCTCAGGATAGCCCAGAAGTTCCAGCGTAATTTTTCTCTCTTCGGGATCGAGGGTTTTTATTAATTCTCTTACTGTGCTGGTAGGAAGTTCTTCCAGGAAAGCCACCCTGTCATCAGCAGGTAATTCATTCAATAGTTCTGCCGATTTGAAGGCCGGCAGATCTTTGATGATCCGTTTTTGTTCAGCCGGGTCCAGAATTTTAAATACGCTGGCAGCCCGGTGAATAGAAAGGTGTGAGATTATACGTGATTCCAGGTCCTTGTTTTCGTAAATCAGTTCTGCCACATCACTGATGTTCTGGTGGTTCAGAAATTCCTGGATAGTAAGTTTGTCCTCGGTTGCTATAGCCTCCTCAAACTGCTCCTGTAATGGTAATACGGTCTCTAATGACATTACGGCTTTCTTGTTAAATTCGTTAGGAGTAATTGCTCAAAATTAGCCTAATTAATCTTATCCTTGTTGTATGATCGGGCCTTATTTACATATTGCAAACACCCCGGCAAAAGGCAAAGGGGTTTTTACGAAAGAAGATATACCGGTTGATACCGTGGTGGAGATTTCTCCGGTAATAGTTATGTCGAAAGAAGACAGGAAGCATCTTGATAGAACATTATTACACGACTATATTTTTGAATGGGGATACCAAAGTGAAAAGTGCTGTATGGCCCTGGGTTGGGTGCCGGTGTACAATCACAGCTTTAAAAGTAATTGTGAATACTTCATGGATTTCGAGGAAGAAACCATGTTGGTAAAATCAGTAAGGGCTATCAAGGCAGGAGAGGAATTGACCATTAATTACAACGGCGACTGGGATGATAACAAAGAAGTATGGTTCCAGGTTGATAATGGGGATAAGCCATTATAAAAATGCTTATCCCCCTGATCTTATTGCCGGCTTTCAAATTCTTTACGTATAATATTCAGCGCAGCGCCGGCTTTAAACCATTCTATCTGCTGTTTATTATATGTATGGTTGGCAAATATTTCTTCTTTTGTGCCGTCCTTATGATTTAATACAATCCGTATTTTTTTATTAGGAGCAAAAGTTTTCAGCCGTGTAATATCTATGGTATCATCTTCCAGAATCTTTTCATAATCACATTTGTCGGCAAAGGTAAGCGCCAGCATACCTTGTTTTTTAAGATTGGTTTCGTGTATGCGTGCAAAAGATTTAACCAGTACAGCCCTCACACCCAGGTGACGCGGTTCCATGGCCGCATGTTCACGGGAAGATCCTTCTCCATAATTTTCATCACCTACTACTATTGTACCTACGCCGGAGGCTTTATATGCCCGCTGGGTGTTGGGTACAGTTCCATAAGAACCCGTCAGCTGGTTCTTAACTGAGTCAGTTTTTTCATTGAAATAATTCAAGGCACCAATAAGCATGTTATTACTGATATTATCGAGGTGACCCCTGAATTTCAACCAGGGTCCGGCCATTGAGATATGATCGGTCGTACATTTTCCTTTCGCCTTAATAAGAAGTTTTAAACCGAGGAGGTCAGTACCTTCCCAGGCCGGGAATGGATCAAGGATCTGCAAGCGTTTGCTGTCTGGCGATACCACTACTGTTACGCCACTACCATCAAGCGCAGGCGCCTGGAAGCCCGGGTCATCTACTGCAAAACCACGCGGAGGCAATTCAAAACCTGTGGGAGGGTCAAGTTTTACATAGTCACCTTTTTCATTTTTTAATGAATCAGTTAGTGGGTTAAAATTCAGACTGCCGGCAATTGCCATTGCAGTTACAATCTCCGGTGAGCCTACAAATGCGAATGTATTAGGATTGCCATCAGCACGTTTGGCAAAGTTGCGGTTAAAGCTATGCACGATGGTGTTTTTTTCAGCTTTTTCAGCACCAACCCGTGCCCACATTCCGATACATGGTCCGCAGGCATTCGCAAAAACTGTGGCGCCGATTTTATTAAATATTTCCAGGAATCCATCCCTCTCGATAGTGAATCTTACCTGTTCTGAACCGGGAGTTATAGTGAATTCTGATTTTAGTTTTAATCCTTTTTCTGATACCTGCCGGGCTAAACTCACGGCGCGGCTGATATCTTCATAGGATGAATTGGTGCAACTGCCGATCAGTCCTACTTCAATTTTTGTGGGCCAGTTATTAGCTAATGCAGCCTCTTTCATTTTAGAGATAGGTGTAGCCAGGTCTGGGGTGAAAGGTCCATTCAGATGAGGCTCCAGTTCATCAAGGTTTATTTCAATAACCTGGTTAAAATATGCTGAAGGATTTTCATACACTTCCGGGTCGCCGGTTAAATGGGCTTTGATTTCATCTGCCGCGTTGGCAATTTCTTCCCGGCCGGTGGCTTTCAGGTAACGGCTCATGCTTTCATCATATCCAAACGTAGAAGTGGTAGCACCAATTTCAGCTCCCATATTACAGATAGTTCCTTTGCCCGTACAACTCATACTCACGGCCCCTTCACCAAAATATTCCACCACTGCACCCGTGCCGCCTTTAACAGTGAGTATTCCTGCAACTTTTAAAATGACGTCTTTTGGGGCCGTCCAGCCATTTAATTTCCCGGTAAGTTTTACACCTATCAGTTTGGGCATTTTTAATTCCCAGGGAAGGCCAGCCATAACATCACAGGCATCAGCTCCGCCCACACCTATAGCTATCATACCCAGGCCTCCTGCATTCACGGTATGGCTATCCGTGCCAATCATCATACCACCGGGAAATGCATAATTTTCCAACACTACCTGGTGAATAATTCCTGCGCCTGGCTTCCAAAACCCGATACCATATTTGTTAGAGACAGAAGCTAAAAAATCATATACCTCGCTGCTCTCATTCACAGCACGATCCAGGTCAGTTTTACTGTTTACTTTCGCTTCAATCAGGTGATCGCAATGAACGGTGCTGGGAACGGCTACGGTTGTACGTCCGGATTGCATAAACTGCAGTAATGCCATCTGGGCTGTGGCATCCTGCATCGCCACACGGTCTGGTGCAAAATCCACATATGAATTTCCTCTTTCATAATTTTCAGTAGCAAAACCCTGCCACAGGTGGGCGTATAAAATTTTTTCTGTTAAGGTTAAAGGCTTGCCAACAGCCTTGCGGGCGGCATTTACCCGGTCAGGGAAATGGGTGTAAACCTTTTTGATCATTTCAATATCAAACGCCATAATATATCTGGTTTAAAGAATTTAAAAGGTAGAAGTAACCGGTGAGGCGTATCGCCAGGGTGCCTTTCCGGGATTTACCTTGGTAATGGAGATGCAAAATTAATTAATTCGGGGTAGGTTTTAAAAAATATCGTCAACTATTGTACAATAGTTACAAATTTGGCCCTGCTTTGCGTAGGTTTTGTATGTTTTGACTAAAATGAAGTAAATTACCTTTATGAATCGCTTTAAACATTTTATTGAGTGGCATGTTTTCGGCGTATGCTCAGCGATTGGTGAAAAAATGGGCATTGCCACTTCCACCATCCGGAAATATTTTATTTATATATCTTTTCTAACAATGGGTTCTCCCGTTATCGTTTACCTGTTCGTGGCATTCTGGATGAATGTGAAGCGTTATATTTTAAATGCCCGGCGTAATCCTTTGCGCTACCTGTAATGCGTCGGTTCAAATCCCTTCCTGTTTTATTTTGTTGTGTAGAAAGTAACATGTATTGTATTTTTGAGGCATGAACGAAATGCATCCCACTCTTTTTGCAGGCCAGGAGTACGATAAAAATAACTTTTTCCTCGTCGCGGGCCCCTGCGTGGTAGAAAATGAATCTACTGTGATGGGTATTGCAGAAAAGGTCTCTGCGATCTGTAAAAGGCTCGCCATTCCCTATATCTTCAAAGCTTCATATAAAAAAGCAAACCGAACCAGCGGCGACTCATTTACGGGAATCGGCGACATACCTGCCCTGGAACTTATCCAGAAGACCGGTTCACATTTTAAATTACCTGTGCTAACGGACATACATACTGCTGAAGAAGCGTCGCTCGCTGCGGGCTATGCGGATGTACTCCAGATTCCGGCCTTTCTTTGCCGGCAGACTGATTTGCTGGTGGCCGCTGCCAAAACAGGTAAGATCATTAATGTAAAAAAAGGCCAGTTCGTAAGCGGGCCTTCTATGAAATTCGCAGTCGATAAAATCAGGAAGGCAGGAAATAAGCAGGTATGGCTAACCGAGAGAGGCAATAGTTTCGGCTACCAGGATATGGTAGTTGACTACCGCAATATTCCCTGGATGCAGGCTCACCAGGTTCCGGTAATTATGGATTGTACCCACTCCCTGCAACAGCCAAATCAAACATCCGGTATCACCGGAGGCAACCCGCAATTAATAGAAGTGATAGCCAAAGCGGCTGTGGCGGCTGGCGCGGATGGACTCTTTATTGAAACCCACCCTAACCCTGCCGAAGCTAAAAGTGATGGGGCTAATATGCTTCACCTGGACAACCTGGAAATGTTACTTGAAAAATTAGTAAGGATCCGGCAGGCAATATTAGTCTCTTAAAAAGCATATAGAATGGTAAAGGAAAAAATCTTAGTGATTGGCGCTTCTGGCCAGATTGGTGTTGAATTAACACTCGCGTTACGGAAAATTTATGGGGACAGCAATGTAATTGCCTCCGATCTGCGGGAAGAAAACCCATTATTAAAGGGCACCGGACCCTATGTAAGTATGGATGTAATGAACAAGGAAATGCTGCATGTACAGGTGATACGGCAAGGAATTACACAGATTTACCTGCTGGCAGCAATCTTATCTGCCACCGGAGAAAAAAATCCCGGACTCGCCTGGCATTTGAATATGCAAAGCCTGTTGAATGTCCTCGATATCGCTAAAGAAGAAAAACTGCACAAGGTATATTGGCCCAGCAGCATTGCCGTTTTTGGACCGACATCTCCTAGGAAAGATTGCCCGCAGCAAACAATTATTGAGCCTTCAACGGTATATGGTATAAGTAAATATGCCGGGGAATTCTGGTGTAATTATTATTTTAACCGTTATGGCGTTGACGTGAGAAGCCTGCGCTATCCCGGGTTAATCAGTTATAAAAGTGAACCAGGTGGCGGCACAACAGATTATGCGGTTGAAATTTTTCATGCGGCGCGGCAGGGCGAAGTGTATGAATGTTTTTTACAGGAAGATACATACCTGCCTATGATGTATATGCCCGATGCTATCCGGGCTACCATTGAACTGATGGAGGCCGATGTAGAGAATATAAAGGTGAGGACATCCTATAATATCAGCGGAATGAGTTTTTCTCCCAAAGAAATATACCAGGAAATAAAGAAACACGTGCCCGGTTTTGAAATAAATTATAAGCCTGACTACCGGCAAGCCATTGCCAATAGCTGGCCTCAAAGTATCGATGATACGGTGGCAGGTGCACAATGGAAATGGAAAGCGGAATTTGACCTGCAAGCCATGACCAGGGATATGCTCAGCCATCTTTAAAATAAAAATAATTATTTCTGTGCTATTTTATCAGTTAATGCCATATTGGTACTCGATTTGCTTACGTTCTTCTTTTAACCAATACTGGTTGTAAAATCAGCAAAAAACAATATATGAAGAAGATAGCAATCTTAAGTTTATTTACAGCATTGACATTGGGAACAATGGCCCAGGGCTCTATCCGGGGTTTTAAAGTAGGAGGTGGCCTTTCTGTGGCCGTGCCTGTAACAAAAAGTCTTAATGATTATTCAATTGGGGTAGGTTTTGACCTGTTAGCACATTATGGTGTAACTGACCAGGTTGCTATAACCGGTGATGTAGGTTACACTACTTTATTCGCAAAGAACAAGGATGCCAAAGCCTTTAATCTTATTCCAATTCGTGCAGGAATACGCGTATACCCATCTTCCAAGATTTATCTTGGAGCCCAGGCTGGAGTAGCTAATATGAAATTTGCGGGCACTTCCAGCCAGACTAACTTCGCCTATGCAGTAGGTGGTGGATTCCGTATGGATAACAAACTGGACATAGGATTGAATTATGAAGGTTCCAGCCTCAAATATCCTGCAACTGCACTTACGCCTGCCAGTAGTTCATCCTTTGGTTACCTGGGCATACGGTTAGGTTACTTTTTCAATTAATTAAGTGTTTTAAATTATTTTCAGGCCTCCGTTAGGAGGCCTTTTTTTTTAATATCTTTTTTTTCTAATTTTTAATACACACTACTGTATAGAAATATATTTTGAATTATGAAAAATTATATTAGATTTGGAAAATTTTAACCAAAACTTACAAACATGAAAAAATTATTACTTGTCTGCGCAATAGGATTATTTGCCGGCATTAACACAGCCTCCGCCCAGGAAGGAGACGGAACGGCCTATTCCCAGGGACAATCAACTGTATCCCTCGGCTATGGTTTTGGAAACATCTGGAAAAAATTATTCAAAATCACTTCCGCATTTTCTGGTGGATCTTACAAAACATCTTCTACTGGACCTTATTCTATAACGTATGAATATGGTGTGACAGATAAGATCAGTGTTGGATTAGCTGTGGCCTATTCTCAAATTAAAGGAGTGTATACTGATCCAAGCGACCCGGATGAGAACTATACAGATAAGCTGACAAATACTTCTGCCATTCTAAGAGGTAACTATCATTTTGGCAGTTCGGCAAAATTTGACCCATATATCGGATTAGGTTTGGGTTATTACAATTTCAAGTACGAAACCAAATATAAAGATGGAACCAATACCGGTAATGTATTTGCAATTCCAGGATCTTTTGGTTTTAACGGCCAGTTAGGAGCAAAGTATTATATCACTGACCAGTTTGGCCTGTTCGCTGAAGTTGGTTACGTGGTAGGAGGTATTGGCCAGATCGGGGTCAATTTTAAATTCTAAAAGTATTAAACTTCCTGATTAAAGACTCCGCTAAAACGGGGTCTTTTTTTGTTCAGCATTTTATTACTGTATGCCAAGTACCTCCTGCATGGTAAATGTGCCTTTTTTACCGAAGATAAATTCCGCAGCCATCACTGCCCCTTGTGCAAAACCTTGGCGGGTATGAGCTGTATGTATAATTTCAATTTCGTCTACAACAGAACGGTAGTTCACATAATGAGTGCCAGGTGCCGGATCTTCCCTTATACTGGTAATGGCCAGATCTGTTTTTTCTTTTGGGGAGAGATTCCATGATTTCTTATTGATAGATTGTGCAAGGACCTGTTCAGCCAGGGTGATAGCTGTGCCACTAGGCGCATCTTTTTTCGCTGTGTGGTGAATCTCTTTAATAGATACATCATACCCCGGCTGGCCCGCCATAAGCGCTGCCAGTTTTTTATTAAGTTCAAAAAATATATTTACGCCGATACTGAAGTTGCTGGCATATAAAAAGGTGCCCTGATATGATTTTACTTTTGCATGAACCGTTTCCAACTGCTCCAGCCAACCCGTACTTCCACTTAAAACCGGAACACCAGCCTCAAGGCATTGCATAATATTATCAACAGCAGAATCCGGGCCTGTAAATTCAATCGCTACATCTGCCTGCTGAAGTTGTTCTGCCGATAAACCTGCACGATTTTTTGCATCTATTTTAAGAATTACGGAGTGCCCCCGTTGCAGCGCAATTTCTTCAATTGCCTTGCCCATTTTGCCATATCCTATTATAGCTATTTTCATGTATTAATATTAAACTTACAATAATTACCTCGACCCGATGGAAAGTACAAGGCTGAGTCCGTTTGTTTGGGCCAGGGGACTGTAACCCGGGCGGATATGCAAAGAAAGGTCTTCATTTACATCAAAGGTTTTTAAGTGGGCGTCTACAGCGGCATCTGCCACATTCAACCCCCAGAATACCAGGAAGAACAATGCGGAATAATCCAGGTTTTGGCGAACAACATTCCTGAAAGCGCGTATCCTTGACGGTTGGTCCTTTACATCAAAATAGGGTTGTTTGATCAGATAGTCATTTGAAGGGTCTCCATCCGTTGCCAGGATGAATGCACTCTTTGCGTCTTTATATTGCTTTAGGTTTCGGAAAAACAGGAAAGTAGTGGTACCCAGTGCACCATAAACCAAGGGTATCTTCCAGTATTTTTTATTGGTGTATTGTCCCCAACCCGGCAGGATAGCCGATCTTCTTATGGCAATGCGTGGATCATATTTTTTCGCTGTGTCATTAATAACTGCAATCGCTTCCGGGGAAGTAATCTTACCGGCAGGAGTTATAATGAGGCTGTCTTTCTCCTGTCCATACAAGGTTAAGGCAGGTAAAAGGAAACAAAGAAATATGAGTAATGAGCGTTTCACTAGCTTACGTTAACATTCAGTTTTTCCAGTAGGCTGTTCAGTTCTTCCAGGGAGTAATATTCAAATAAGATGCTGCCGTTTCCTTTTTTACTGTGCTTCATTTTAACCCGGGTTCCATATTCAGAGGCAATTGTATCCTCAATTTTTTTAAATCCTGGTGCCAGGCCAGGCTTAGCTAAAGGCTTTACCCCACCTTGTGTATAAATTTTTCTTACGAGATCTTCAGTTTGGCGGACAGAAAGTCCCTTATTTTTTATTTCTGAGAATATGTATAGTTGCTTATCCACTGCATCCACATTTATTAATGCACGGGCATGACCCATACTGATTACAGTATTCCTGACAGCTACCTGAATATCCGGCGGAAGCTTCAATAACCGAACATAGTTAGCTACGGTAGATCTTTCTTTACCCATTCTTTCAGCAACCTGTTCCTGTGTATAATCCAGGTCATCCATCAGTCTTTTATAACTAAGGGCAATTTCAATGGCATTCAGGTTTTCACGTTGCAGGTTTTCCAGCAAAGCAAGTTCAAGTACAGAACTGTCATTGGTCTGGCGGATGTAAACCGGCACATCTTTCAGCCCCGCAATTTTGGAGGCACGCAGCCGGCGTTCACCCGCAATAAGTTTATATTTTCCATTGGCACCAACGGAAACGGTTAACGGCTGGATGATATTATGCATCTTGATAGATGCGGCCAGTTCACTCAGGGCTGCTTCATCAAAGTCTTTACGGGGCTGGTTAGGATTGGCCTCGATATCTTCGAGCGGCACACGCATGATGGATGTGGTTTTTTCCAATACATCCTGCTTAAGATTTCCTGATGTGGTCTTCAGGTCTGCATCTATGTTCTGCAACAGGCTCCTGATTCCTTTTCCCAGGGCGTCTTTTTTATTATTCTGATTACTCATTATTATAATTGCTTATTAATACCCGTTGACCAACTGGTCAGCTCAGGGTTCTTTCTTCTTCCTTAATTTTAGTCATATTATTTTTCTGCAGGATCTCTTTGGCGAGGTTCAGGTAGTTTACTGCTCCTTTGCTATCCGAGTCGTACAGGATAACCGGCTTACCAAAACTCGGGGCCTCGCTTAAACGGGTATTACGGTGAATGATACTTGTGAACACCATATCTTCAAAATGACGGCGCACTTCACTTACTACCTGGTTACATAACCGCAAACGGCCATCATACATTGTCATTAATATTCCTTCAATTTTCAATTCCGTGTTTAAACGGTTTTGTACGATCTTAACTGTATTTAATAATTTACCTAATCCCTCCAGGGCAAAAAATTCTGTCTGCACCGGTACTACCACGCTGTCTGCTGCCGTCAGTGCATTTACGGTAATCAATCCCAGCGAAGGAGAGCAGTCGATTACAATGAAGTCATAATCTCCCCTGACTGGTTCTAATATCTGCTTCAACACACTTTCGCGGTTGGGGTAATTGATCATTTCTATTTCAGCACCTACCAGGTCGATGTGGGAAGGGATAAGGTCTAAAAAAGGCAAGGCTGTTTTTAATATCACGTCCGAAGCCACAGCCTCGTTTACCATACAGTCGTACAGGCTTTTGGTGACATTATGCAGGTCGAAGCCCACACCGGTTGTACTGTTGGCCTGTGGGTCTGCATCTACCAAAAGTGTTTTATATTCCAGTATGGCAAAGCTAGCAGCCAGGTTAATGGCAGTTGTAGTTTTACCCACCCCGCCTTTTTGATTCGCAATTCCAATAATTCTTGCCATGTATGCCCGTGAGCGGGGTCTTTAAATGATGATTATCAATCTGGTGATATAAATCTGTACAAACTTATTATAATTCTTTAATGTATTAAAAGGTCTCTGATTTCGCAAACATCGGTATTAATAAGCACATCTCCACATTACCGTCAGCCAATGAGGCCGGCAGTATGTGCAAATTTACTGATTCGGAATAAAAAGGTAAAACAATCTATGAAGGAAGCACCCCGTAATAATTCTGTATTTTTATTGAATATATGATTACTATACTATCAGGAACGAACCGGAAAGATAATTTTACAAAAAAAATAGCCCTGGAATATAGACGCCTGCTAGGTCAAAGAGGCCAGGAATCCAGTCTCATAGCTCTTGATGAAACAGACATGTCAGAAAGGAACGCAGCATTTATAAAAATAGAGGATGAATTATTAATCCCGGCTGAAAGGTTTATTATTATCAGTCCTGAATACAATGGTTCTTTTGCCGGAATATTAAAGTTAATGATTGACAATTCTGAGGTCTCAAAAGTCTGGTGGCATAAAAAAGTTTTATTAACAGGTATATCCACAGGCAGAGCGGGCAACCTTCGGGGGATGGAACATCTTACAGGAATACTTTTGCATTTGAAGATGGTGGTACATCCAAACAGGCTGCCAATCAGTAACGTACATAGCGTGGTGGATAGTGGTAACCGGATTACAGACAGCCTGACCCTCGCTGCCATCAACCTGCAGTTAGATGAATTTTTACAATTTTAATTCTAAACTAAATATATGCGCTCTCCTCTTGGAGCTTTTATTTTTATCATGGTTATGCTTTTACTGGATTGGTATGTTTTCCAGGCGGTAAAAACCGTAGCGCAGAATGCCGGGCCCCGGACAAAGATGCTGGTATACGTATTATATTGGTCAGTTACGTTGCTGGCAGTATCAGGTTTTATCCTATTTGCCTTTACAGAGCAACCCCTGCTTGGTAAGAAATTCCGTACCTATCTTTTTGCAACTATTGTAGGATTGTTTCTGGCAAAATTAACCGGGCTATTATTTTTTGTGGCAGATGATTTACGGAGAGGTATCCAGTGGGCTGCAGGTAAATTATTTTTTAATAATACTGAAGGTGATAATATGGGCGGAGATGGAATCAGCCGTTCCGTGTTTCTTAGTTGGCTTGGCATTGCTGCCGGTACTACTATTTTCGGCAGCCTGTTGTATGGCTTTACCAATAAATACAATTACCATGTCAGCCGGATAAAAATGACATTTGATAACCTGCCGTTGGCCTTCAAAGGGTTAAAAATTATACATATCAGCGACATTCACAGTGGCAGTTTTATGGATGCAAAAGCAGTGGCGCACGGTGTGCAGATGGTAATGAATGAAAAGCCTGATGTAATTTTTTTTACCGGCGACCTCGTAAACAATATGGCTACGGAGATGCATCCTTATATAGATATTTTTAAAGAAGTGCAGGCGCCTATGGGAGTATATTCCACCTTAGGTAACCACGATTATGGAGATTATGTATCCTGGCCCATTGATGGAGTAGATAAACTTCAGAATATTGAAAATTTAAAAAAGATACATGGTAAACTGGGATGGCGGTTATTGATGAACGAACACATTGTGCTGGAAAAAGGAGTTGAAAAACTGGCAGTGTTGGGAGTAGAAAATTGGAGCGCCAAAGGAAATTTCCCCCGCTATGGCAGGCTGGAAGAAGCTTATCGTGGTGCTGAGCAATATCCATTTAAAATATTATTGAGCCACGACCCAAGCCATTGGGAAGGAGAGGTGTTGAAAAATTACAAAGACATAGACCTGGTACTAAGTGGACATACCCATGGGATGCAGTTTGGGGTGGAAATTCCGGGTTTTAAATGGAGCCCGGTTCAATAT
>JBKJUT010000311.1:0-6378 GCA_046590515.1 Ferruginibacter sp. | reverse complement strand
TAATTATTACAGGTTTAATGTAAACCCGCTCAAAAAAAATAATTCCTATGTAGTTACCGAGTTCAGGAAGGGTATTGTCAGGGTTCGGTTAAACGAAGATGGTGACTGGACCACTCTACTCCGCTACGGGGTACGTACTTATGAAAATGAAATGAACCCGAATTATCCTATGATGGCCTGGGATCCAAAGGGAACAAGGATTTCCGTGGTTTATGCCGAAGAAGGGAAACTTAAACTATTTGTGTTTGATGTAGTAACCCGTATCAAACAATACAAACTTGATCTTACAGAGAAATTTGACCAGGTACAGGATATAAAATATATGCTTGATAGCCGCACCTTGCTGATGTCTGCGGTAAAGAATGGCCACACTGATATTTACACTTTTAACCTGGAAAATGAAAAGGTGCAGCAGATTACCAACGATGTATTTGATAACATTGATCCTTCGTTTGTTGCCTTCCCGCGAAAAACAGGCATAATATTTTCCAGCAACCGGCCATCGGCTTATGCTAAAACTGCTGATACTGTACTTCCCAGCAATAACAGGTATAATGTATTCCTTATTACAGATTTCGGTGATAAGGCAGAACTGAACCAGGTTACCCAGTTATCTAATCTGAAATACGGAGACGCGCGTTTTCCGATGCAATACAACGAAAACCATTTTACTTTCGTGAGTGATGAAAACGGGGTGGCCAACCGTTACGCAGGATTTTTCACTTCTACCAAAGAAGGATTAGATACACTTGTGGTAATAGGAACAGATATTTTACGAAATCCTTCTGCACAGGAAGTGGACAGCAGCCTGCGGGCCAATAACAAACAGGATGTGGATACTATAGCTGTGGTTTCTGTTTCCCGGGATTCTGCCTACACATTTCCATTAAGCAACTACCAGAGCAGTATTGCTGAAACCCGGATAGCTGGAGATAATAACCAGGTGAGTGAAGTAACCCGGCAAAGTGATGACAAAATTCTGTACAAACTGAAAATTGATGAGAATACCCTGCGGCGCCGGAACATTTCCGCCCAGCCTACTGAATATATGAAAAAGCTCATGCGGGAAAGCCGGCTAACGGTTCCCGTTACCAGCACAAGTGTACGTGCAGATACGGCTGCCAGGCAAAACGAATTTTTCCAGAATGAATTTCAGACAGATACAAGCAGTAAGGCAGGCAAGGTGGTGAAAAGTGCTGACGCTTCAGGAGGTTCAGTATTATCCAGGATAAAACTGTTCAGGTATAAGCCACTGAAATTCTCAGGTGATTTTGGCTCTGCTGCTTTCAACAACAGCGTTCTTATTAACCGTTACCAGCCATATGCAGGTGGCTCGGGCCCTATCCGCCTTAATTCCTCTACTCCTTTAAACGGGTTGATAAGACTGGGAACTTCCGAACTGCTGGAAGACATTAAAATATCCGGGGGCTTCCGGTTAAGTACCAACCTGAAAGACAATGAATGGATGATAAGCTACCAGAATTTAAAACGGCGGTTCGACTGGGGAGTTACCTTTTACCGGAATGTTCAGAGCTTATCATTTGTAGATCAGAATGGCAATCCTATCCCGAATTATTCAGGAAAATCTTTTACGAATCTTTACCAGGCTAATGTATCTTACCCCTTCGATATTGCAAAGAGTCTTCGCTTTACCACCGCCGTACGTTCAGATAAACTGGTGCTTTCTGCTATTGATATGCTTAGCCTGATGGAGCCCGATGAAAAGAAATTATTCTCTACAAACCATCTTGAATTTGTATACGACAACAGCCTTAATCCTGCTATGAACATCTGGAATGGCTTACGTTACAAAGTATATTTTGACTGGAATTATCAATTGAACAACAACAAGGCAAAAATAGGCCCTAACACCTATAATGGCGGCTTTGATGCACGCTACTACTATCCTATTTACCGCAACTTTATCTGGGCCGGACGTGCTGCAGGAGATTTCAGTTTTGGTAATCAAAAAATTATCTACTACCTGGGTGGTGTAGACGGCTGGCTGATGTTTGGTGATAACCGAAAGTTTGATGCCAATAATGTTTTTGTGAGGGAAAGATTTTTTAACACCAGCAATCCCCCGGCAAATGACCAGGATTATGCATTCCAGAGTCTCGCAGTAAATATGCGTGGCTATATTCAGAATGTAGCAAATGGAAATAATGCCGTAGTAATTAACAGTGAATTCCGTCTGCCGGTAATGTCTACTTTTTTCGACCGCACAGTTAATAATGCTTTTTTAAGAAATTTACAAATTATCCAGTTCACAGATTTTGGAACCGCCTGGAACGGTGGCTATAACAGTATTAAAAGACCACAGGTGGTTTTTGGACAGGATCCTGTTACCGTAAAGCTAAAGGCCGGTGGATTAGGGCCTTTTGCAGGTGGATATGGATTTGGTGCGCGCAGCACCCTGCTTGGCTATTTCCTGAAATTTGATGCCGGTTGGCCTATGAATGGTTTTTTCCAGGGCAGGCCTGTCATGTACCTGGCGCTGGGGCTAGACTTCTAAATAAAAAATCCTGTTGAAACCAACAGGATTTTTTTAATCAACAGGGTTTCCTTGTTCTTGCAAAGTTTCAATGATTGCAGTACACGCAAACTCAATATCCTGGTTGGTGATATTCAGCGGTGGCGCCAACCTGAGACAATGAGGCGCAAATAAAAACCAGTCTGTAAAAATGCCTTTATCAATTAACCTGTCAATTATCCTTTTATTTATTTCGTAAGATTCAAATTCAACTGCCAGCATTAATCCCCTGCTGTGAATATTTTTTATTAAAGGATGTAGCAGAGATTTACGGAATAGTTTTTCTTTTTCAAATACAGTATCAATCATTTTTTCATTGAGTAAGGCCTGCATAGCTGCTATACCTGCTGCACAGCTGACAGGATGACCACCAAATGTATTAATATGACCCAGGACCGGGTTATGACTTAATGTGTCCATCCGTTTTTTATCAGCAATGAATGCACCGAGAGGCATTCCTCCTCCGAGGGCTTTACCCAATAAAAGTATATCAGGTTCAATTCCTGATTGAGAAAAAGCCCACAGGGTCCCGTTGCGGCCAAAACCGCACTGTATCTCATCAAGAACCAGCAAAGTGCCCGTATCATTACATTTCAGGCGCAAAGCTTCCAGCCAGCCTGGCACAGGTACATTTACTCCTGCTTCTGCCTGGATGGTTTCAGCCACTACGCAGGCGGTGCGGTCTGTAATATTATCCAGGTCTTGAAAATTATTGTACCGGAGCTGCAGTATGCCGGGAAGCAAGGGGCGATATGCCTGTTGCCAATATTCGCTGCCCATGATGCTCAATGCACCCTGGGTGCTTCCATGGTAAGAATTTTTAAATGAAATGATCTGGGTCCGGCCAGTACACCTCTTGGCTAATTTCATAGCACCTTCCGTAGCCTCACTGCCACTGGCTGTAAAAAAAACTGAATTTAATACAGCGGGCAGGTGGTCAGTCAGCAGTTTGGCAAATTCTACCTGGGGATTTTCAATCAATTCGCCA
Organism: Ferruginibacter sp.; assembly: GCA_046590515.1. Taxonomy (GTDB): domain Bacteria; phylum Bacteroidota; class Bacteroidia; order Chitinophagales; family Chitinophagaceae; genus Ferruginibacter. The sequence continues at coordinate 2,857 of JBKJUT010000311.1, read as the reverse complement.
TACACCATAATGTGCAGATAAGCATCAGCCTGCTTTTTAATAGCTTCCACTACCAATGGATGCCGATGCCCCACATTACACACACTTATACCCCCGATCAGATCCAGGTATTCCTTGCCTTCCGCATCCCACATGCGTGAACCTTCTGCTTTGATGATGTTAAGGCAAAGCGGGGAAGGAGATGTTTGACCTATGTGGTCAAGGAATAGCTGTCTATTGTTCATTTTTGCTAAAGTAAGTAGGTATAAGCAGGCGGATGTGGTAATTTTAAAGCAAATTACCCTGTAAAACTTAAAAATATGGCATTAATTCTCCCGGTAAAAGGGATACTACCGAAAATTGGTCCTAATTGTTTTATTGCACCTAATGCTACCATAGTCGGCGATGTGGAATTGGGGGCTGATTGCAGTATCTGGTTTAATGCTGTAATACGTGGCGATGTGAACAGCATACGCGTAGGCGATAAAGTAAATGTGCAGGACGGCGCCGTTTTACACTGTACTTATGAGAAGACCGTCGTAATTATACGAAATAATGTGAGCATAGGACACAATGCAATTGTACATGGGTGCGTTATAGATGATAATGTGCTGGTTGGTATGGGTGCCATTATCATGGATAATGCACAAATTGGCTCAAACTGTATAATAGCTGCAGGCGCAGTAGTCCTGGAAAATACCATTGTAGAACCAGGATCAATTTATGCCGGGGTGCCCGCTAAAAAAGTTAAGGATGTAAGTAAGGAACTGATCAGCGGTGAAATTGAAAGGATAGCCAATAATTACCTGATGTATAGTTCATGGTTTAAGGAAATGTGAAAATCGTAAAAGACCTCAAACGAGGGATAACAAAGACTAACTTTAAATGATGAAAAAAATTTTACTGGCAGGCGGAGTTGTTTTTTTATTAAGCGGCTGTTTTATTTTCCAGAAAAAGGAAAAATATGGCTGCCCATCAAATGGAAGAAATATCGGAGCTGAAAAACTTGCAGCAGGGGATCCTTCTGCAATGAAAGCTAATAAGAAGGCAAAATTCAAAGGCGGTAAAAGTTATTAATACAAGCATACTATCACGTTATCCATTTTAAACCATCCTACCTATGTGTTACGAATTAAAAACAAAATCCGGCGGCACCGAAGCTGTAATTGATGACAATTGCGGAATTACAAAGTTTTACGCTATAGCAAATACCCTCGCAGAAATGTTACAGGTACAATTTATGAACCAGGTTGATGATGCAGATACCCTTGATTGGGATTTTAAATATAAAGACCAGTTCCTGACGCTTCACTACAACATTTTTAATGGTGTCAGCATCTTCCCGCAACAGGTAAAAAGCGTACAAAAAGATAATAACGCTGTTATGGAAGTAGCACATTTCCTGGAGCAGCAGGCTTATTGATATTAATAGGTCTTATCAGTTATGGTATCTAAAATCTTAAGGTAACTTATATAACGCTCTTCATGAATCGCACCTGAACGGACCGCATCTTTAACTGCGCAGTCTGTTTCATCTACATGCATACAATTATTGAATTTACAGGAGGTTAATAATTGCCGCATTTCAGGGTAATAATGAGAAAGCTCCTGCCTCGGAATATCTACCAGTCCCATTTCCCGAATACCAGGAGTATCAATTATTTTACCTCCCTGCTCCAGGTCGAACATTTCTGCGAATGTGGTAGTATGCAATCCTTTCCCGCTCCACCCGCTTACATCCTGGGTTTTAATTCCAAGATCCGGGAAAATATGGTTGATAAATGTGGATTTTCCTACGCCTGAATGTCCACTTAACAAAGTGATTTTACCTTTCAGCAACCCGATCACTTCATCAATCCCTTCATTTTTTTCAATGCTCATCAGCCGGATACGGTATCCGGTTTTTTCATACAATTCTTTCACCTCGGCAAAACGGTCCACTTCCTTTTGGCGGTAAAGGTCTGACTTATTAAAAACGATTATTGCAGGCACATCGTAAGCCTCTGAAATAACCAGGAAACGATCAATGAAACCCAGGGATGTTTTTGGATCTTTCAATGTAGCGAACAAAAGAGACTGGTCGAGATTGGCTGCTACAATATGATGTTGGTTTTTATTATGCGGCGAAGTACGGTTTATGTAATTTCTACGTGCATAGATCTCCGTGATCACGGCGCTTTCTTCTTCATTTTCATTTTCAACTTCCACTATATCCCCTACAGCAATGGGATTGGTTGAAGTGATATTGTCAATTTTAAATTTGCCTTTTAATCGCGCCTTAAAATTCTTCCCATCCTGGTTTTTTACCTGGTACCAGTTGCCTGTAGATTTATAAACCAATGCCTGCATGGCTGCAAGATAATAAAATGAGGATGGTTATGAATACAAGGTGATGCTCCGGGCTTATGGGAATTTCCTGAAAACCGTATAACGTAAAAATATTTCCAGTAACAGGAAGAATAAACCCAATGCCACGAAAGGATAGAATTTTTCCTGGTAGCGAATGGTATTGATGATCTCCACCCTGGATTTTTCCAGTTTATCTATTGTCTGGTAAATAGAACTTAATCCAAGGTTATCACGGGCACGGAAATATTTTCCACCTGTTTCTGTGGCGATCTCTGTCATCAGTTTCTCGTCAATATTTACCTTTTGGTTTTCCATTACAATACCTTGTGAGGTATTCACCGGTTGCTGAGCGTAGCCTTCTGAACCTACACCTATGGTATACACCTTTATCCCATAGGCCTTTGCAATTTCTTTGGCAGTTTTGGGATCTATTAAACCTCCGTTATTTACCCCGTCGGTTAACAGCAGTACCACTTTCGATTTACCTGAACTGTTGCGTAAGCGGTCAACGCTGGTACTCAGGCCTGCG
>JBKJUT010000227.1:0-4918 GCA_046590515.1 Ferruginibacter sp. | reverse complement strand
CCAATAGCCTACCGCCCCGGCCGGAGAAATGGCCTCACCGTTAAAGTCACTTTCCAGGGCCATCAGTATTTTAAACTCCTCTGGCATATTATATTTTTTGAAGATGGGAGTAATCCTGGGAAAATATTTTTTGGCTTTTGCGAATGTGCGCAACAGGTAGGCGCGCCTGGCTTTTGAAAAATGTGCAACGTAATCCCTGGTCTGGCTTTCATGCCCTGCTAGTAACCGGGGAAAAACTGCATGTTTTATCGCTGGCTTTACAGTTTTTTTAGCCATTTCTTTATAGAGTGTGTCGGCAGGAAAAATGCCAGCATACGACACATTAATACATAAAATGGCTCCTATAAGGAGTCCTGCAAGCAGAACGTTGAGTTTCACAGGTAATGGGTTTCCAGGGTAAATATAATTAGCTTCCTGCGTTTTAAACAAAAGGCCGATACATAACGATTGCCTGTAAATTGTTATTGCCCGGCTGGCCAAATTGGCAGTTCTAAAATCTTACCAATGCCTTTAAAATTGCTTAGTAATAACCCGGCCTGCAGAGTGAATGGAATCAGTCATACCTGAGAGGGAAAGCGCAGCAAACCAGAGGAACATGCAGGAAAGCCAGGTGGTCGCCACCTCCACAAGTAAACCCGGCCGTTAGGATATCCCAGGTCAGGTATTGATGTATTCCAGGCCCTGGATCTGCAGGATGAATTACACTCGATCTTCAACCATTGCTGGCATAATTCCTCTAAATTTACAAGGCCACCTGATATGCAAAAAGGATATTGCACTTATTAATCGTGCAGATGTGCACCACTGACTGCTGCAAAACCGGCGGCCATCGTATATATCCAAAAAATAATGGCTGGCAACTATCACAACACCCAACAGGTGCTCAAGCAGTAAATCGGATGGGAAAAAAAAGAAAAAATTTTTCGCATGCAATCATCTTCTCAGTTGTATTATTGTCTCTTACTTCAGTTGCTTTTTATTATTTAAGATTCTACAATCCTGCAGCTTTCCGGCATTATAAAGCATTTGGAATCGACATCCCGGAAAATTATTCTGTACATGGCCTGGATGTAAGCCGGTACCAGAAAAAAATAAGATGGCAGGATGTGGCCGATATGAACATTGATGGTGTCTCTTTCCAATTCGTGTTTGTAAAAGCTACCGAAGGAACAGATATCGTGGATCCGCAATTTTCACGTAACTGGAGATATTCAAAAAAAACCAGGTTAGTATTTGGTGCTTACCATTATTTTATCTGTTCAAAAAGCGGCAAAGCCCAGGCAGTAAATTATATCAGGAATGTAGACCTGCAACCTGGTCAATTGCCGCCCGTAGTGGATATAGAAGAGTGCATTAATGTCAAGCCAGAAGAGGTGCGGCAGCGACTGGCTGACTGGTTGTTCATGGCAGAAAGGGCTTATAAAACCAGGCCAATTATTTATACCAACCTGGGTTTTTATAAAAAATACCTGGCCGGACGTTTTGATGATTACCCGCTCTGGATAGCACATTATAAGGAAAGGCACCGCCCCCGGATCCAGCGGGACTGGCAATTCTGGCAATATAATGAAGCCGGGCGGGTTGATGGCATAGACGCCTGGGTTGATTTCAATGTTTTCAACGGAGACAGTACCGCCTTTCAAAAATTTCTGATTAAATAAATTTATGCGACCGGAAGACAACCCCATAAAATTTTTGCTGCAGATTGTTCAGACTATTTCCATGGTGCTGTTATGGATGATTGTGCAGGTATTCGCCGGCATTTTTATAGGCCTGGGTTTTTTCGAAGGCACACCGGGCTGGCCTAACCTGCTTTATTATATCTTTTTGATTGGCAGCCTGGCCTGGCTTATCCGCTATTTAAAAAGAAAATGGGATTAGCTGCTGTGGTCTGATATTATCAGCCACACTTTTCCGAATTTTTTAACCAGCAAGGTGAAATGCCCGCCGATATCTCCCACGGTTCGGGTTAGGTGCCATTTGCCTACCACAGAAAAATATTTTGAGCTCAACCGTTTAACCTGGATGATGTCAAATTTTAACTGGCCCATTGAAGCAGGGTCAGGGTATCCTTTCTTATAATTATTAAGCGTATTCTGCCAGCCATAAGTAACTCCCGACTTACCTATGAACATAAGAGAATCATTCTTCCAGTAACCTTCCATGAAACGGTCAATATTACCGTTATTCCAATGAATCCTTTGTACCTCCAACAGGTTTCGTATAGTAGATTCATTGCGTGACTGACCTATAGACAACATGTGCAGAAAGCAAAAAGAAATAAGGATAAAGAGTCTTTTCATACCAACAGGTTTGTGCATCAAGTTAAACTTTTTTTTCCGGAGATTAATGACTGTGAAGGGCAGATACACACTGGCTGCGGCGGCACCAGAGGTAATTTATATAATGGGCTGTAACAATCAGTAACACTGCCAGGACCAGCAGGGGAATTTCGAACGGTACGTAGAATTGCTTGACCAGTAAAAAACAGCTGCCGGCAAAAAATACCAGGATAGGGGTTGCAGATTTATGGTGTTTGTGATAACCATGAAAAAGCGAATATGCGCCAATGGCGATCGCCAGGCAGATCATTAACCATTCGAAACCCGGGTGGTGAATGAGGTTTATTCCAAAAATAGGCAGGCTTGATAAAAAGATTGGTAATACTGCACAGTGAATGGCACATGCCAATGAAGTAGCTATACCCAGGCCGTCCCAATTGATCTTTAATTTCATTGAAAACGAAGGTAAATAAATATGCACTATGGTTGCAACTTTTAACAGTTAATCGCGGTATTATTTGCCGGTGGCGGAATAAACTGGTTTATTTTTGCATAAATAAGAGATATGATGAAAAGCAGAATGTGGCTTTACCTGGGTTTTTTTGCGGTGTTGATAACGGTCTTTCTTTATTTTGTTTTTAAAGACCATGATTTTTCCAACTCTAAACTGGCAGTGATTAACCAGGAGGTACCGGCATTCCGCTTCACTGATCAAAGTGGTCAGAAAGTGACACAGGATATTACTGATGGAAAAGTATATGTAGCCGAATATTTTTTTACAACCTGCCAGGGCATTTGCCCCAAGATGAATGCGAATATGCGCCGGGTTTACAATGAATTTAAAAAAGAGAATGATTTTTTAATATTATCTCATACCTGTATGCCCGAGGTTGACAGCGTTCCTGTACTCCGTGCCTATGCACAACGGATGATCAATGGGAAGCTGATGAAAACGGCATCCGGGTATAAAATAAATGAAACCGCTGACACCGTTCTACCTGTACGAAGCAATTGGTATTTTTTAACCGGCGACAAAACAGAACTTTACAAACTGGCCCGCCAGGGATATTTAATAGACAATGGTTCTCCCGACAGCCTTCAAAAGATCCAGGACCAGTTTATACATACTCAATTCTTCGCGTTGGTAGATAAGAACAGGAGAGTAAGAGGTATTTACGACGGCCTTAAGGAAACAGAAGTGCAGAAATTAATCGCTGATATCCCGGGTCTTTTAAAAGAAAAAGTAAGTACAAAGCGGTTTATGAATGGATTCAGTAACAACCCAAATTAGCGTTATGGAAGGGATGGATATTTTAAAGAAGAATGGATTGAGTATTACTGAAGGGCGGAAAAAAATCCTGGAGCTGTTTCTGGAAAAAGAAGGGGCATTGGCACATGCGGATATTGAAAAACATACAGATGCAGCTTTTGACCGGGTAACGGTGTACCGTACCCTGCAAACATTTGTAGATAAAGGGATAATTCACCAGGTGCCTACCACAGATAATTCAGTATTATATGCCTTATGTACGCACAACTGTGCAGAAGGGCGTCACCACGATAACCATGTGCATTTTATCTGCAACCAATGCGACAAGACCATTTGCCTGGATGATGTAACGGTACCAGGAGTTAAACTGCCAAAGGGATTTAAGCCTTTGCATGCAGCCATGGTAGTAACCGGTATCTGCGATGAATGTATTGGTTAATTTTTTTTCATTTCCTGGCTCACAAACTCCATTAATAATTTTATGCGGTCGGGAGAAAAATCAAAAGTCAGCCCGGCTGCTTTATATAACTCGGGCAAAGTTTTGGTGCCACCCAGGCTTAAAGCATCACAGTAATTGGCCAGGGCTTTTTCTTTGTTTTCTTTGTACTGCATCCACATGCCCAGGGCGCCTAATTGTGCAATACCATATTCAATATAATAAAAGGGCACTTCAAAAAGGTGCAACTGTCTTTGCCAGGCATTACTGCGGTATTCTTCCAGGCCACTGTAATCGATTACATCATCCTGGAATTCATGCAGGGTGTTTGTCCAGGCAACAGTTCTTTCTTCATGGGTATGAGATGGATTACTGTATAGCCAATGCTGGAATTTATCAATGATGGCAATCCAGGGAAAGATGGTAATTACTCTTTCCAGTTGATGCGCTTTAGCCCTTTTAAGATCATTCTTATCAGTAAAAAATGTTTCCCAGTGATCCATGCTGAATAACTCCATAGCCATGCTGGCCACTTCAGCGATTTCCATAGGATATTCTTTAAAGCCAGCCAGTTCAAGAGGGTGAGCTAAAAAAGAATGTACTGCGTGCCCGCCTTCATGTACCATAGTAGTAACATCATGCATCTGCCCGGCTGCGTTCATAAAAATAAAAGGTGCACCGCTTTCCGGCAAGGGACAATTGTAACCGCCCGGGGCTTTTCCTTTACGGCTCTCCAGGTCAAGGTGATCCATGGCACGCATTCTGACCAGGCAATCTCCAAAAAACGGGTTGAGCTGGTTAAAGCATTCGATAGATTTTTCCAGTAATTCATCGCTGTTACTAAACGGATGTAATGGGGAAGTGCCTGCCGGTTCAGCATCGAGATCCCAGGGGCGCAGGGTAGCTACTCCCAGTTGTGCTTTTTTTCTT
>JBKJUT010000211.1:0-6426 GCA_046590515.1 Ferruginibacter sp. | reverse complement strand
TCAAACACACATCCATACTGGTTGGTACTAAGGCCAAGATTTGTGGCATACCATTCTCGCATTTTTTTTGGGTCTTTGCATTTGAAAAATATGCCTCCAATCCCGGTTACTTTTTTAACCGATGGGCCATGATTGTTACCCTTTGTAATTAATGAATTGAAAGCAAAGCCCAGGGCAAAAGTCAAAATAAATGCCAGGGAAGTTAATAGTATCTTTTTCATAATTGTAACTTTGTTAATGTGTCTGATTGCCTGCGGTCCTTTAAATTTCTCCTTCTGAAAAGAAATGAACAGCAAGCTATTTCCTGCATCCTAATCATTATTTGATGATAGATTTCAGGAATATCTGTATCGTTTCTGACCTCCCGATCGGCTCCAATAAAAATATAAAAATGTTTACGCCAATTGCCAGAAAAGTGGCCGGGTGTTTCCATTTATCATATTTCCAGGCTCCAATAAGAATCATACCCAGGATGATAAACTGTGAATAATAAATCGGAGTCATAATATTGACATCAGGCCAGTTTTTTATATGCATCAACACGTATATATTTTGTATTCCCCTGCCCAGCGCCGGCATCATAATAATAAATACTGATGAAATTAACCACCAGGCATGACTTTCCACTTCTTTTCTTTTAATAATACTTTGTATAACCGCATAGCCGAAAGCTGTCATCATTACAATTTCAACTGCAGCTACACCAAAGAAAAACCAGGATTGAAACGGACCAAAAGCCTCAGGAGATTCGAGGGTTTTCTGGCTGGTAACAATATCCCTGTTCATCATGCTCAACGCCGTAAAACAAACTGCCCCGGCTATAAACATCCCGATTATTCCATTTGTTCTATGTTTACTCATTTGGCCGTGTGTGGCAAAATAGGGCTGAATGATAAGGTATATATACCAGATTGTTCCTGTCCAATAGTGGATATGTACAGACCAGGCGTTGTCAGTAAAATCGCCCCAATAGTCTTTAAATATTCCCAGTTGCATAATGATCATCGGGATGATCATCCATTTATAAAGGCTGCTGTATTTATTTATCCAGGGTGGCATGTTGATTATTTTAATTACAGAATATGTATTTGTTTAGATAATTCAATCCGTATTATTAACCTCGTTGATTCTACCTGCTTCTCATTGAATTTAGTAATTCCTTCAATTACCTGGCCCCGCCTGAAGTAAGAAACAAAATATTCTGGTTAAAAGAGAATGTTTTTAGAGCTGAGTGTTTCATAATTAAAAAAATATTGTCTGAAGTCATACCTAACAAGTATATATAGTTGATAATTTTTCCTTTAACCTGATGTCAATGGAGTGAAATTTAAAAACCGGGTATGTTGATTTTTCAGGTAAATGGATCATCGAATACCCAAGCCCATAATTGGTGGCACAATTAGTGTTTAAACTTCTTTATGAGATATTTCTATATTCCTGTATTATCTATTCTTATTTTATCCGGTTGCGCTACTTTAAAGCCAGAAAGCTTTGCTAAAAGTTTACCGGTTCTGGATCCCGTCAGGTTTTTTGGAGGTCACACCCATTCAGCAGGAGTGCTTGAAGCTCCTAATGGCAGGCCTTCAGAAAGGATTACTACAAAAACAACCGGAGAATTTTCAAATGGAATATTAAGTATTGAACAGGATCTTTTTCCTGAAAGCAGCAAGCAGAACCACCGGAGCTTTAAGTTAAAGCTAATTGATGCAAATCATGTAGAAGGTACAGGTAGCGACATATCGGGCGTGGCACGCGGGAAATTATATGGAAACTTCTTTAGCTGGTCTTTTCGATTACGAATAGCCGATAAGGGCCTGGTTCAGCACGTTACTATGACTCAGTATATGCTCCTGATGCCCGACGGCAATACGCTTATCATCCGTAGTGTAATACGAAAATTTGGTATCGTGGTTAAACAAATCACGGAACAGTTTCATAAAGATGACTAACAGGCCAGTTGAGAACCTTGGATTAATTAGCTGGTGCGTAAAATAGTGAAACTTCTGTCTTCTTTCATAAAGCCTAATTTCGGATAATATTCCATAGCAGTTGGTACTGAAAGCAATAGAACCATGACCTGTTCACCTACTTTATCTTTTGTTAGTGCCACTAATTTTTTACCTATTCCTTTTTTTTTGTAATCAGGATCTACAGCCAGGTCGGCTAAATAACAACTCCAGGCCCAATCTGTAATCGATCGTGAAACGCCAACCAGTCTATTATTATGCCAGGCCGTAATAATCAGGTTCGAATTTTCATACATTTTGGTTATCCTGTTCATATCTTGGATAGGCCTGGGTAAGCCGGCCCTTTCATATAATTCAATTACCTGCGCCGTTGTAGGAGTAGTGTCATTTTTGTAAATAATTTCCATATAATTTTCGATTTAGAAAACTTCTTTTAGCATAATTCCGGTATATAGAAAGTACTTAGTTAACGTCTGAAATGCTGATAAAACTGCAAATTTTCTTTAAGTAAAATTTATTTAAACAGGAACACAGGTTATGGAGGGATAAAGAAATTTTATTTTTTTAATCAGGAATAAGGGCATTTTTGTTCCGCATGATAAAATTTTCCACTGTACTGGTATACTTCGGATTTTCGCCCAAAATCAGATAACATTGGGTTAATTGAACCTGAAAATTCTAAATCTTTCTTGCGTACAATATTTTTCATTTTCTGGTACCTGTCTTTGCTTCTTAAATCATCAAATTGCACGTGGGGGTTAAATACGATGGCCGGTACTTTAAACTGACGAGCCGGCCTGCTGCTGTTGGGGTGCAATCCTATTATGAAAAATGCTTCTTCCATTAAACTGTAACTGAAATTTTCAGACTCTGGATCTGAACTAACCCGTTTATCATAACCAAAATTTTGATCATCTAAAGTCCTTAATGCCTTTAAACGCTGAAATATATATTCTTCGAATTGATTTTCATCTATAGAGTTAGTCAATGGAAACAAAACAACAGCGCTATGAAAACCATTTTTACAAATCCTGAAATTCTTAATGAAATTGTACAGGAAATTTAAAATTTCACTGTCGTTTTGAGGGCATGCAATATGGCCGCCATGAAAAAATTCAACATTTGACTTATTTACTGCGTCTTTCGCTGCAACACAAGGGAATGAGTTTTTAATGATCATTTCCTTAAAAGTACTATCTAAACTATTCATGGAGATACTCGTTATTATTACCCGTTAAGGCATTTATGTTTATTCTTTGTGTAATGAATCTGGTCAATCTATTGCCTCAATGAGTTAAGTAAATTCAATTTTTGTGCCATCTATAGTATTGAGTTTTATATTCAAGGATGGCACTTCTTTGTCTTTATTTAATTTAATACAGGCAGTAAATTATTACCTGGAATATTTAAAAACCAGTACAATCATGGTAAATGGAAAAGGGTGGTCTTTTCTAGGACAAATTCTGACAATTTGTGTATTTAATAAACAAACCAGCTACCAGTAAAGTTTAGTAAAAAAATTATTTTTTCAGTCAATATTCGGATTCGAATTAAATATTTCATAGCCGATTGGCTTAAATGTATAGTTATTAGACATTTCTGCGGAACAGGCTGTCATTCCAATGATAAGGTCCATTTTTGCATGAAATATTACAAAATCATTCGCTTTGCTTAGAGGAGCATGCACACTTACTTTTCCAGTCTCTCCATTCACTGAAACGTTCATAAAAATATTGAAGCATACAGGAATCTGTTCAGGCGAAATATTATAAGGTGCCAATGATTCTGAAAGGTTTCCAAAACATCCCCGATGGGGGTTGGCATGTCCATAAATAATTCGGAATGTATCTGCACTACATGGTGTAAGCAGAAAATCATGTTTACCTACGGTGTCTTCCACCATTGTAAACATAATGTTACTTTCATTTGAATAAAAATTATTACCTGATGTTAAAAAGATTGTTTCTTCGTAATCAATAGTGCGGCCGCTGGAAAGGTATTCTTTGGTGTTGTGTAAATTAAAGCATATAAAATCAGAAACCTGCTCTCCAAGAAGATCAGACACTTTTAAAAATTCACCTTTTTTAAGTATAAATGCTGAGCCACTTTGGGGAGGAATAATTGTCATCTTTATTATTTTGTATGTTGAAAAATTTTACACGGCAGTTTCCTGATCTAGTTTTTTCAAAATTCTAAAATGTCTTTTGGCGCTTTTTAAATATTGACGACCCCTGGAATAATTCCAATAGGGGATGCCGTTGCGGTGGTTAATTCTGGAAATATCATACAAAACCTTCCAATGTTGTAATACAATTCTGTAAGCTTGCAACAAACTGTTGCCATTTCCATAAATGTGGTGAGGTTCTGCCCCGCAGCCATTGTATTCTAAAATTGAAAAATCTTTTCCTTTTTTTAAAGCATCAACAGATTCGCATTTTATATCGTAGCGGCCATAATAGAAATCTTTGGTGTAATGGCTAAGGCTATCGAATACTTTTAAAAGCTGATCATCTTTTTCATGTTCAAGGCTTACTAATTTTCCACCCCGGCTAAGGTTTAAGGCATAGGATAATACATATGTTTCACCCTCTGCAATAATGTTTTCCAGTTTTTCAGCGTGCTTTGATTTTACCTCATCTAATCTGAAACTTGCCCTATTGTAATTATCAATTAAAACACCCAAAGTAGATTTTCCGTCTCCTGTGATTTTTAATAGTTCTTTTTTTATAAATCCGGTAATTGTTCCTGATAGCTGACCTGGATAACGATAATAAAATACACTTACTTCCAAAGGATAATCTACCAGTTGTTGCATGATATAATCAGCCGGCATTTTTTTATGATATTCCTGTAAATCTTTCAGGCAGGATATTTTTCGAAACATAAAACCCATCATGCCGGCATCAGGTTTTACGATGAAAGGATATGTAAGGTTGCTACCGGCCAGTTGCCTTTCAACCCCTGCGAAAGAACTTTTTATTTCAACGAATACGCTGGTAGGATAAGTGCCGGGCGGTAATCGGTCATACATTTCTCTTTTAGTTTCACCCTCAAAACCACCAAAGGTAAGGCTGGGATTGGAGGGAGTAAAAAACCATAAGGATCCTGCACGTAAACAATACCAACCCCACACTGGAGCTATTGGAATATATTTAGCAAGGTAATTCCATGTTTCCCAGTGTGTTATTTTATAAACAATTTTTTTAAAATTCATAAAGTCACGTGGCTTTTACGTCTAATCTACATTGTGCAACATGCAAATAATATACCTGCTAAAAAAACTGGTGATAACAGTGAATATATACGTTTTATTTACGTGAAATGGTTGCAAACTATGATTCATCATTCTCTATTATAGAGACCGAGACTCAATGACATGACATCTCCTGGAAATTGGTGTAAGGCAGGCACAATAGCGGTAAAGTTTTTTAAGAGAGCGTTTTTATATTATTTCTTTGATTTCGGCAACAGTTTCCTCTCGTACAAATCAATCCATTGCTTTGCGCTCATTTTTTTCATTAATTCAGCAATGAGTTTATAAGGAATTTCATTTAGATTTTTAAAGCGGACACAGCTTTTCCCCATGTCGAGTTTTTGTTTACTGTGCTTGGGATATTCAGTTACAAACCATTTCAACAATACAGGATCCGAATATATTCCCATATGGTAAAAATTTATTGACGCCTTCTGCGATGCAATTCCTGCAAACGGGAGCGGCTCGCTGGGTTTACAATGATAGCCTGCAGGATAAATAGCATGAGGTACCACATAACCTAATCCTCCATAACTTATTGCTGGTACAAATCCTTTAGGAAGATTTTTAACAATAACCTCATGAAGTTTATTAAAGGGTTGTGTCCTGTCTTCAGGAAGATTGGTCAGAATTTCTTTTATAGTATTGCCGGTTGCTTTCACAGTAATAATATTTTAGTTTATTTTTAAATAAAGTCTGCCAGTAATTATAAAAATTAAAGCCATAGTTAAACGTGCGAAAGCAGAATGTGCATCACTGTACTTTCTGAATGCTGTGTAACATTTTTAATCCTTAAAAATTCAAAATTCCAATATTAATGCACATCGATGCCATCAAAATAGATTTCTGTAATGGCAGTATCATTATATTTTTTACCTCTGTAAACCTCAGCTATCTCAAATTTTAAGATTAAGTCCGTTCCATTTATATTATGTCCAAACGTTCCTAATTCAAATACCTGGTCTGATCTGCTGTCTTTTAAATTCAATATTCCGAATACATGCCCGTTAATATACAGTTTAAGTTTTTTAACCCTGTTATTATTCTTCCAGGCGGAAGCAGATTTCATATATCCATTGGAAATAATAATTTTTGTTATCCGGGGACTGGTATTTGTGAAGTAATATTCGAGGAATTCCCCAATTCCTTCACCTGGCTTTCCTTCTACCCAGGCAGTGCGGTAGTTTAGGTCATTGGCACTGGCTG
>JBKJUT010000156.1:0-4797 GCA_046590515.1 Ferruginibacter sp. | reverse complement strand
TCCACGTTGACAGATTCAACCTTAACGGTCTGGCGTAAACTATAGCCACTGAATTCCTGGCCGAGAGAACGGCCGTTCTCATCCTGCCGGTAATTATATTCTTTATTGATCTCTACTGCTGAAAATATCATCTCATTTTCTGCCACACCTTTTCCCGCCAGGTAATTACGGATGGAAGCCTCGTCGTTCTTTAAAGCTGCATAGGTACTTTTGAGGTCCATAGCTTTACGGGAGTACGATCCTGACCAGACTATGAAATCACTGTTGAAATCCTTTTCCGCCAGTCCGGTCACCACTATAGTTTCCATAGTAGTGGAACGGTATTTATAAGCATTGCCCGCTATAAGAAAAGCGATAATAATTGAAAGGCCTAGTATCGCAGCAGTTATGGGAAAGCGGTTCATGTTTTTTGATTAAATATACAAAAGCTTTTTCTCCATAATATAATCGTTCATGAAGTAATTGTGACCTATATCAATATCTTCTTCACGCACCACTGAAAACCCCAGCTTGTGATAAAAATATTGTGCAGCATTATTACGGTTCACGTTAAGTTCTAAAGAAGATCCGCCGGCTTTCTTCACCGCATCCAGGATATAGTTAAGCAGGAATTTGCCCGAACCTTTTCCCTGCTCGCCTGGTAATACATACAGTTTATGCAAACGGTAGACAGGGCTTTTTGGTTCTTTCCGGCTATAGGAGGCAAAACCGATTGGTGTGCGCTGGCCATACACCTTACCGAATAAAAGTAAGAATTGGTGCCCTTCATTCAATTGTTTTTCCAGGCTATGTATATCATAAATCAGCTGCAGCATATACTGTAACTGGTGGGTGGAAAGGATATCTTTATATGCTGCCGGCCAGATTATATTTGCCAACCGTTGTATTGTAAGCAGATCATTTTTAGAAGCGGCTTCTATTTCCATATTACAGCACCACGATTTTCAGGTCGGGAGCATACATTACCCGGCCCTGCTGGTCTTTAACTATTATATCAAAGAAATATAACTGTTCGCCGGGTTTCAAATCTTCCTGTACTTTGGAGATCCAGGCGGCGGGGAGGGGACTGGTCTTAAACCTGTCCGCATAAATGGCTGTAGAGGCTGAAGCCTTACCCGATTCTTCATCTTCGGTTACAGTATTCTTTCGGTAAAGAAACTGGTAGGAGGAAATGCTGTAATCCTTCTTGCTATCATCAGTAACAGTGAATGGCAATTCCATCAGGCTACCCGCCACAGCGGCCGGCAGGTTAACTGAATCACGGTAATCCTGGATGGCAGTAAATAATTTTGGAGGCTGAATCCTGGTAACCTGGGATTTTACTTTATTTTTCTGTGCGGATGCAGCAGGTATATACGCAGCAAATAAAAACAGGAAAAGGATATAACGCATAGTGCTTGATTTACACGAATGTAATACAGAAATTATTGCCCACAGGGTGTTTTAACTTTTGTTTGCGGCTTTACATGAGTTGCAGGCTGTCCTCTATAATTTTAATTTTTGCCAGGGCGTCTGCCTTCTTTTTTTGCTCCAAGGCTAAAACTTCGGGTTTTGCATTCTGCACAAATTTATCATTACCCAGTTTTTTCTCTACTGTTTGCAGAAAACCGGTAAGGTGTTCCAGTTCTTTCTGCATGTCAGCTTTTTGAGCCTGTGTATTTAAAGGTTTCTCTGTCTCAAGGTAAAACTTATCTTTCCCGATAACCGTGGCAATGGTATTTTCTACCGGCTCACGGGTATAGCTAACCGAAACAGCATTCACTTGTTTTTTAAGTATGTCTTCTATCTCTTTAAAGATAATGGGCTGGTTTGTGTCAATATGTAGCCTGATGGTTTCTTTTGGTTTAAGCTGGTTCTTATTCCGCACGTCTCTGATTCCTGTGATCACTTCCTTAAGTAAGCGTCCCTGTTGTAGAATACTTTCATCTGCTGCAGGGACTTCTTTAAATTGTTTTACTACCAGGTCTTCAGCACGCTCATCCAGCATATGGTATATTTCTTCTGTAATAAAAGGCATGAATGGGTGCAGTAGTTGCAACAGGTCTGTATAAAAACTGATGGTACGCTGGTAAGTACCGGTATCAATCGGCATTTCAAAACCAGGTTTTACCCACTCCAGGTACCAACTGCAGAAGTCATCCCAGAAGAGAGAGTATATAGTCTTTAATGCCTCACTTAGCCTGAACTGGCGGATCATCACATCTACTTCTGTACGCACCTCAGATAGTCTTTGTTGGAACCAGTTGATGGCAAAAGATTCTTTTTCGCCGTATACGGAAGCGTGGGTGATGATGGGTGCCAGGAAATCAAGGGCTGAATTTTCAAGAATGCCTTGCCTGCTTTTCCACATCTGCAGAAGTTTCAGGGCGTTCCACATTTTGTTATTGAAGTTGCGGCCCTGCTCCAGTGAGTTTTCATCAAACAATAAATCGTTACCGGCAGGGGAGGAAATCATGATGCCAAACCGCACCGCATCTGCTCCGTATTTATCAATCAGGTCGAGCAGGTCGGGACTGTTACCCAGGCTTTTACTCATTTTCCGGCCCAGGTTATCGCGGACCATCCCTGTAAAATAAACGTCGTTAAAAGGTTTGGTATGTTCATATTCCATACCGGCCATTACCATCCGGGCAACCCAGAAGAATATTATATCCTGTCCGGTAACAAGCACAGCACCGGGGTAATAATATTTTGCCTCTGCGTTTCCGGGCTGGCTGATACCTTTAAATACTTCCATCGGCCATAGCCAGGAAGAAAACCAGGTATCCAGTACATCTTCATCCTGTCGGATATCCTTATCCGTTATGTTGCCGGAAATATTTTTCTCATTAAACTTTACCAGTGCTT
The DNA here is from genome assembly GCA_046590515.1 of Ferruginibacter sp. Classification (GTDB taxonomy): domain Bacteria; phylum Bacteroidota; class Bacteroidia; order Chitinophagales; family Chitinophagaceae; genus Ferruginibacter. The sequence continues at coordinate 1,950 of JBKJUT010000156.1, read as the reverse complement.
CTGCCCGGGTTGCGGCTACTACGAAAGTGCCATCCTTCAGGTACCACGCAGGTATCTGTTGCCCCCACCATAGCTGGCGGCTTATACACCAGTCACGAACATTTTCCAGCCAGTATTTATAGGTTGCCAGGAATTTATCACCCGGGTGAATATTGATGTGCCCGTTCATAACCTCATCCAGTGCAGGCTTTGCCAGGGGTGCCATTTTTACAAACCACTGTGTGCTGATGCGTGGCTCTACCACTACACCTGTACGTTGGCTATACCCGATCCTGGTTTTATAACTTTCTTCTTTAACAATAAATCCTTTATCCTGTAATTCAACCAGTATTTTTTTGCGCGCTGCAAAACGGTCTTCTCCTACATAAATCTGTGCGGCCTCGCTCAAGGTGCCATCAGGATTAAAAGTATTTATCACTTCCAACTGGTGTTTTAGGCCCAGGTTATAATCATTTATATCGTGTGCGGGAGTTACTTTCAGGGCACCGGTACCGAATGAAAGATCAACGTATTCGTCAAAGATGATGGGGATCTTCCTGTTTACCAGGGGTACCGTGGCAAACCCACCTTTCAAATGAGCATAGCGAGGGTCGCCAGGGTGCACGGCTATTGCAGTATCACCCATTATTGTTTCCGGACGTTGGGTGGCGATGGTAATTGATTCCTGTCCAGTCGGGGTCCCTTCTGAATCTGCTAAAACCACCGGGTATTGAATATAATACAATTTGCCCTCAAGGTCTTTGTATTCCACTTCCTCATCACTAAGAGCTGTTTGTGCGGCCACATCCCAGTTGATCATGCGCGCTCCCCGGTATACCAGGCCTTTTTCATAAAGATCTACAAACACTTTTATCACCGCACTATAATAATGAGGATCCATTGTAAAAGTGGTACGGTTCCAGTCTACACTACAGCCCAGCCGTTCGATCTGGTTATAAATAATATTGCCGTATTTTTCCTTCCACTCAAACGCATACCGGAGGAATTCATCGCGGCTGAGGCTGTTTTTTTCAATTCCTTTTTCTTTGAGCATGCCCACCACTTTGGCTTCGGTGGCAATGGAAGCATGGTCACTACCTGGCACCCAGCATGCATTAAAGCCGCTCATACGCGCCTTTCTCACCAATATATCCTGGACAGTTTCATTTAAAGTATGACCCATGTGCAGTACTCCCGTCACATTTGGAGGAGGAATGACTACAGTATATGGAGGACGTGAATCAGGACTGCTGTTGAAATATTTTTTTTCCAGCCAATGGCTGTACCATTTCTGCTCGATATTCTTCGGTTCAAAATTCTTACTAAGTTCCATATGTATGTTTACAAGGCAGCAAAAGTACAAAAAGACAGGTGAATGAGAGGGTTACCGTGATTTCAGAAAAATAAAAACAAGTTTAACTTATAACTAAATTAATTAGTAATTTACGCTCCGGCCTTTGCTGATATTTTTTCTTTTATAAATTGAAACTGTGTACGCTATAATAGATATTGAAACCACCGGGGGATATGCTGCAGCAAACGCCATCACGGAAATTTCAATTTACCAGCATGATGGGGAGGGTATCACTGCAAAATATACAACCCTGGTTAACCCCGGAATGCGGATTCCTCCCTACATCACAGCGCTTACAGGTATCAGCAACTCAATGGTAGCCAGTGCACCGGCATTTGAAGAAGTAGCTGAAAATATTTACCGGATGCTGGAAGGCAGGGTATTTATTGCGCATAATGTCAATTTTGATTATTCATTTGTGAAGCACCACCTGGGGTTGGCAGGTCATAAGTTAAATGCAAAAAAGTTATGCACGGTCAGGCTTAGCCGTAAAATTTTTCCGGCCTTGCCATCATACAGTCTCGGCAACCTTTGCCGGAGCCTGGGAATTGAAATCGAGAACCGGCACCGTGCGGACGGGGATGCCCGGGCCACAGTCACCCTGTTTGAAAAATTAT
>JBKJUT010000082.1:0-25214 GCA_046590515.1 Ferruginibacter sp. | reverse complement strand
CCGGTTTTACGTTGTCATCATACCAATGACTGGTTAACGAGAACACAAATGTATTTTCCGATTATATTGAAACGATTAAATCAGTCTTCAAGGTTGCTTATGCCGGTATCATGGTGCTTACTCCCGGTAAAACTTACCCGCAACATGGCTCAGAACTGTATGACGAAAATTACCAGGATGTGTTACAGCTTCTGTATAAAGAAGTTATCAAGAGATCCGAAGTAACCGTACCCGCGAAACATGTACCTACTACTGACCTTAATTTTTTGGCCGGAACTCCCCTTTATACCCAATGCGGGAAAATTTTTGGGGTGTTATTTCTGGCAGATCGCCAAACAAGGGATTTTCCAATCTCTGAAAAAGAAACTTTAAACCATTTTGCCAGGCTAATAACTACGCACTGCACAATACTTTTACAATCAGTGCCGCCTTCAACTTTCCAACCAAATGAATCTCAAATATTTGATTTGTTTCTTCAGGCACCTGTGGCCATTTCAATCTTTAAAGGAAAAAATCATGTAATAGAATATGCCAATGAACTGTCATTGAAAATATCGGGTAAAACCCGGGAAATAATCGGCAAACCTGTTCTTGAAATAATACCGGAGGTAGAAAGCCAGGGTTATATCGCTTTGCTGGATATGGTTTTAGTATCGGGTAAACCCTACGAGACATTTGAAGCACCTGTGATACTGAATGTAAAGGGAAAGGAAAAATTATATTATTTAAATTTTACTTACCAACCTCTTTTTGATGAGACACATGAAAAGGTAATCGGTATAATTTCTATCGCAAATGATGTGACGGAGCAGGTTACAGCCAGGAAAAGTACTGAAGAATCAGAACAGCGGTTAAAGAATGTATTAAACCAGGCACCCAACCCTATCCTGATATTAAAAGGCAAAGACCTTATTCTTGAAGTAGCCAATGAATCAGTTTTTGAATTGTGGAATACCGGTCCTGAGGCACTGGGCCGCTCCTTCCTGGATATTTTGCCGGAGATGCGTGACCAGGGATTTCCCGACCTGATGCGTAAAGTGTATGAAACCGGTGAACCGTACCTGGGATTTGAAATGCCAGCCTACTTTATGCGTGGCAACAAAAAGGAAATGCATTATTTTAATTTTGTGTACCAGCCCTACCGGGAAAAAGATGGGTCAATAACCGGTATTCTCATAATAGCCACTGATGTAACTGACCAATTAATGGAGCGGCAAAAAGCTGAAGCCAGCCAGCAAAACTTTTCTAACCTGGTAATGCAGGCACCCATAGGCATTGCAATTATCCGTGGTAAGGAATTTATTGTAGAATTGGCGAACAATTCGTTTTTAGAAATTGTACAGAGAGGAAGAACAGAATTTGTAAATAAGCCATTATGGGAAACAATGCCTGAAGTGAAAGACCAGGGTTTTAATGAAATCTTACTGGAGGTGCTGGCCACAGGAATAAAATTTGAAGGCAAGGAATACGAGGCTAAAATAATACGTAACAATATTGAAGAAACTATTTACGTAGATTTTGTGTACGAGCCTTTAAAAGAAGTTAATGGAAAGAATGAACGCATCATGATCCTGGCTATTGAGAATACAGATAAGGTTATAGCACGTAAAAAAATTGAAGTATCAGAGAAGAGTGCACGGTTGGCAATAGAAGCTGCTGAGTTGGGAAGTTTTTCCATTGACCTGCTTACCAACAAGCTCACCAGTTCAAAAAGACTGGATGAGATTATGGATATGACAGATCAAAGTGACCGCAGCAGGTATGTGTCAGCCATTCATCCCGACGACCTGGCCATGCGGGAAAAAGCTTATACTTCCGCCTATCAAACCGGGGTGCTGGAATATGAAGCACGCATTATTAAAAAAGATAAAAACGTGAACTGGATAAAAGTAAAGGGGAACGTGACATTTGATGAAAACCGGAAACCACTAAAACTACTGGGAGTGGTGCAGGATATTACTGAACAAAAACTTTTTTCAGAAGCACTTACCAGGCAGGTGAAAGAAAGAACCCTGGAACTGAGTATTACCAACCAGAAACTCCAGGTAAAAAATAAAGAACTGGAACAGTTTGCATTCGTTTCAAGCCATGACTTGCAGGAGCCATTGAGGAAGATCCAGATGTTTTCAGGGATGATCTTGGAAAAAGAAGGCGACCTGATGTCCGAATTTTCACGAACCCGGTTTCAAAAGGTTATAGAGTCTGCCTTACGAATGAGTAATTCTTTGCGTGACCTGCTCAACTATGCCAGCCTGGAAAAGGCAGAACTTTTATCAGAGGTAAATTTAAACGAGGTGGTTGAAAACGTGGAAACTGACCTTGAACTTCTGATTGCACAAAAATCTGCACTTATTGAGACAGGTAAATTACCTACACTCCATGCCATTCCTTTACAAATGCAGCAATTATTTTACAACCTTTTAAACAATGCGCTTAAATTTTCTAAAGAAGGGGTGCAGCCCCGAATATATATTACCTGCCGTAATACAGACAGGCAGGTCAACGATGAAGAGAAATCTTTTTATGAAATAACTGTCCGGGATAACGGGATTGGCTTTGACGAAGCCAGTGCGGATAAAATGTTTACTATTTTTCAACGGTTACACGACAGGGCTTTATATACCGGTACCGGTATCGGTCTGGCTTTATGTAAGAAAGTAGTTGAAAATCACGGCGGCCATATAAGTGCCGGGTCGGTTCCGGGAGAAGGAGCAGTTTTTACCATACTATTACCCGTATCCTGATTTATGATTTCAATAATTATCCCAACTTATAACGAAGAATCAAATATTAAAAAGCTGGTTCATTTCCTGGTAAAGAACAGCCCTGCAGATACAGAAGTTATCGTGGTGGATGGTCAAAGTACAGATACTACTCTTGCACAGGCTACCCTGGCAGGTGCCCGTGTTTTTACTTCTATAAAAAAAGGAAGGGCGGCTCAAATGAATGAAGGAGCCGCTAATTCAAAAGGTGACATTCTTTATTTTGTACATGCTGATACATTTCCCCCGGAAAATTTTTATTCAGATATCGTTGAGGCCGTAAATAAAGGGTATGGCCTGCGCCGGTACCGGACGAGATTCAACAGCCGTAAGTGGATATTGAAATTGAATGCCTTTTTCACCCGGTTTGATTTATTCATGTGTTATGGAGGAGACCAAACCCTGTTTGTTACCCGCGATCTTTTCCGGCAATTAAATGGTTTCGCTGACCTGGGCATCATGGAGGAATATGAATTTGTAGCAAGAGCCAGGAAACACACACAGTACAAAATAATGAAAGGAACTTCTCTCATATCAGACAGGAAGTACCAGGCCAATTCCTGGTGGCAGGTGCAACGCGCAAATTATCGGGTCGTAAATATGTTTAAAAAAGGCGCATCTCAACAGGAAATGATTAAAGTTTACCGTTCTATGTTAAAGCTTTGAACCTGCCACACACAAAAAACGTATTTCTCATAAAAAGCGCCTATGCACTCATTCATTACCGGTATTCAACAGGTGGGTATAGGCGTTTCCAATGCAGAAGAATCCAAATACCTGTACCGTGATCTTTTTGGTATGGATGTGCTGGTTTTTGACGATACAGCCCAGGCATCTTTAATGAAACAATACACCGGCAATCAAATGCATTCCCGCCGTGCTTTACTCACCATGAACATGCAGGGTGGCGGAGGTTTTGAAATCTGGCAATTTACCAGCCGCAAACCGGGCTACAACACTTCGGTTGCCCATATAGGTGATACAGGAATTTTTGGAGTAAAAATTAAAACAGCTGATGTGGCACTGGCACATAAAACCTGTTCATCTAATAAAGAAATAAAGGTCTCAGCATTATTTGATTCACCTGGAGGAAGTTCTCATTTCTGGATTACTGATTCTACTGGAAATAATTTCAATGTTGTAGAAGCCGGTTGCTGGTTTAAATTTTCTAACAAAATATTCGGTGGAGTACAAGGGGCAGTAATAGGAGTTTCCGACATGGAAAGATCAATCAAATGGTATTGCAGCATATTGGGCAATTGCCACATTGTGTACGATTACTGCGGACCGTATACGGATAAACCAGGTAGCATGAAAGGCGCGCATGTGTGCAGACGGGTGCTTATCAGTAAAAAAGCATCTGATAATGGCCCCTTCAGCCGCCTGTTAGGATGTGTGCAGATTGAATTGGTACAGGCGCTCGACCGCACGCCTGTGCACATATATGAAAACAGGTATTGGGGAGATTGTGGTTTCATCCATCTTTGCCTGGATGTAACTGATATGACCGCCTTGAAAGAAAAACTGTTATTAATCCAGCAGGCCTTCACCGTTGACAGCAACGACTCCTATTTAATGGGTCATTCCGCCGGGCGATTCTGTTACCTGGAAGATCCTGATGGCACACTGATAGAATTAGTAGAGACTCACAAAGTTCCGGTCATTAAAAAACTGGGGATATTTTTTAACCTGAGGGACAGGAAAAAGAAAATGCCTTTACCCAACTGGATGGTGGGCCTGCTGGGATTAAACAAAATAAAATAAATTAATCTTTTACTCCAAAAACGATTGGCCCCGCTGCATCTTTTTTATAGGTTTTAAATAACCTGTCCCAGAAACTAAACACAGAACCATAATTTGTATCCGTTTCTTCCCGGGTGTCTGAATGGTGAATCCGGTGCATAAGCGGTGAGGAGAAAACTTTACGATATACCATATCAATTTCCCTGGTAATAAAAATATTGGAGTGATGAAGCATAACGGCTATGAAAAAAATAATCTCGTACACCAATACAGGCACAAACATAAAACCCATAGTTGTAAATAAAAGTGCCTTGAAAACATTTGAAAGAATCAGTTCCACAATGTGAAACCTGAAGGCGGTAGTGGTATTCATTTTGAGATCCTGGTGGTGGAATTTATGCCAGCGCCAGAAGAAACGAAACGTATGATTAAACCGGTGCCACCAGTACATGGCTATATCCATTATGATAATGGTGCCTGCAATTTCAACATAAAACGGTAGCTGCAGATATTGAAAAATGCCAATTTGATTTGTCTGAATGAATGCAAATAATTCAACTATCAGCCGGGCAGGAAAATACAAAAGAAGCATATTCATAATTCCAATACCTATATTCCGCAATTCATTCTTCCCTGAATTATTTTTTGATGCCTGCGGGAGTACATGCTCTGCCAGGTACTGCAAGGCAAACACAATAATGATAATAATGAACTGTATTTTTTTTTCTGCCAGGTGTTGCATTTTTAAAGTGTGTTAATTAAACCACTTGAATGTATCCAGTCTTCCTCTGTATCCACATCACGTAGTACCGGCAGGGTTTGGTATGAAAGATTCAGTTTCTCAAAATCCGAAACGGTTTGATTGAATACGGCAGAAGTACTCCACGCTTTATTTTGAAATACCGGCTTCAAAGGCTCAGTCATCCCCAACAGGTAATATCCACCATCAAGGGCAGGCCCTATTACGGCCTCGCGGCTATCGAGGCTTTCAAAACTTTTTTCAATTAATGCGGAAGTAAGTTCCAGGCAGTCGCTCCCTATTATACATACTTTGGAATAACCAAGAGCGAACACATCATCAAATGCGGCCGACATTTTTTCACCCAGGCTATTCTCTACCTGGAGTTTTTTATAAAAGCCTGCACCGGACCACAGATCATTATTTACTACTTCGCCCGCATAATAAATAAATTTATCTGCCCGCACGTTTTCGGCAATTTTTTTAGTGTGAAATAAAAGGTCATGGTAGATATCCAACGCCCGCTCTTCCCCTACGGTAGCTGCCAGCCTGGTTTTAACCTTTCCCAATTCCGGGCGACGCACAAATATAATAAGGGCTTGCTTCATTACTCTCTGAGTTTTTTACCTTCGGTTTTTTTAGGATTCCAAACAGTATTCCTGTTTAAGTTCAGCTCTTTCTGTCTTTCGTTGGAAGAACCAGGCGGAGTATTACCAAACCTGAGCTTGAATGCACGGATACCGCTTTTTATTTCTCCCCAGAGATGAAATGGAGGCTTGTACCCTACTGCCCTGTATTTGCCGGGAGGTACCTTTCCCTTCTTTTCAACAAAGGTGGTAAAATGCTGCACCCACTTTTCAAATTTTCCCATGTAATCCTCATTATATATTACATCTTCGGATTGGTTGTCGCTGTATTTCATGCCTACCCCGCTATCTGCATATGCCCATAAGGAATCAGGCACTTCTATTCCACCATACCGGCATTGCCAAACCAGGGGAGCATACGCATGGCGCATTTCATCAAATGGTTCAGCCTGCCCATCAAAATATTCTTTATGGCGCAATATCTTCGGCCGGTTATTTTCATCCATTTCGTCACCACCCTGGTCGCCATAACAAAAGAATCCGGCAGTCCTGCCTTCAAGGTGATTTACACTAAGTTCTTTCCACAGCTCGGTATGTTCCAGTGCCATGGCTTTCTCGGGATCTTTATGATCTATAAGTTTTTCCTGTGGGTTTCCTCCATTCATACATACCATCCGGTCGAATAGTAATTTCAAGTTACTTGTAGGCCCATACCAGTTCACCGGCCCGATTATAGCCCAGGCATCAGCCATATCCAGGCGGGCATACATGTCTGCATTCCACATCAGGTCAGGCTCGGCTGAACTGCCTTTTTCATAACAGTTACATGGCCATACACATAGGGCCATTGAAGTGGATACACATGCATTACAACTCTGTATCTTTTCGCGGCCATAAGCATTACTAATATCCTCATAATCTATTTCCCATTCTGACGGCAGCATATCAGCCATTTTCAGCATTAACATCCGGGCTTTACTATCAACCCCGGGGCAATTATATTGTTTACGCGCAGAACCTGAAATGATCATGACACGAAACGGTCTCTCTCCCACCGGTAAACCTGCATTTTTATCGTTTGGCTTCATATCTTTAATTTAATATGCACAAAATCTGGGAAACATTTAAAAATTATTATCTCACCCTGGGGGAAAAATTCCAGGTCGACCCATTGATTTTTCTGGGGATTCATATCGTAGCCACACCTCTTTTTATAATGGCGGTAGCCTGGATTGTAAGAAACTACCGGAATAAAAAACCCCTGGTGCTACCGGTTATTACCAGTTTCCTGGTGTTTAATGCAGCCAATATATACCTTGTTGCGTTTGGCCGGAATATACCATGGTATGTATATGCCATACTTGGCACTACCACTATCATCAGCGGCTATTTCTCGTACCGGAAAATTAATAAAAAATTACAGCAAGCTTAGTTAACAACAACCTCCACCATCATAAAAATAAGTAGAGCCGGATATATATATGTCTGTCCTATTCAATTCTGCCAGTGCTGCAGCCGTTTTATCACAAATGGATAAAGGCTGGTTTGGAAGCAGTACATGCCCTTTTTCATCGTCAAAAAAATCGCCTGTTCCATAATATATGGCCGTTTTACCTGTAAACACACAAGGCCCGTCTGCCTGCATCGGATCTTTAATAGCACAGACTTCAACGCTTTCAATGAACAACAATTCATCAGTAGCATAATTTTTCGTATCAAGTATCCGGTAAGGACGCCTGGCTCTGATTTCAACCGTACCAAATCCGATGTCGGTAATAAGTTTAATATAATCCCATAAAGGCAGAGAACCGCTCAGGCATAATGCCCGCAACCTTTCATCATTACGCAAACCTTCGTTCATTGATTGTTCGCAGGTAGGATCACTCATTACCAACCGGCCACGGGGTTTTAATACCCTGTACATTTCCTGCAAGGCGAGAGTCAGTTCTTCCTGTTTAAAAATATTGAAAAGGCAGTTCTGCGCTGCTACATCTATGCTATTGTCTTCTACAGGGAGGTTTAAGGCATCGCCTTTTCGCAGGTCAACAAATTCACTTCGGAACCAGGGATTTAATTTCTCCGCTTCCACAAAATTCTCGCGGCTGGCCTGTAACATTTCATCAACCACATCTACCCCGATTACACCTTGTTTATGGCGGTTGAAATAAGCGAATTGCAGCAGTTCCATACCGCCGCCCACGCCTACATAGAGAACCCGGGGCTCACGCACCAGGTCGCGCGGATGCACGGTACTGCCACATCCATAATTCATTTGCTGCATTTTAACCGGGATCTCCAGCCCGGGCAATTGCCAGATCGGGGTGGTGGTACAGCAAAGGCCCACCTGCGGTTCTGTTGCGGCATCCTGGTATAATTTTTTTGTTGTCTCTAGATAAGCCAATGACATATTTATAAGTTTAAAGTAAAAAATATCAGCCGGCAACGGCACCGCCGCAACTGGAACCCATGCCCGCAGTACAGCCGTAGCAATGCTGGTTAACAACAATATCGCGGCCATTAAGTTCCTCAATAGAAAAAGTTGAAATATGCTTGCCGGGCGTACTTACTTTTAATTCCAGCATCTGGTTAAAATCACAATCGTACAGACCGCCATCCCAGCCAATGGATATGGTGTTGCGGCACATCACATTTGCTGCAGCCACAGGGTTAAAAGCCATAATCAGCTTTTCCATGTATTTCTCATAATTACCTGTTTGTAAAAGATAATCAAGATAGCGGCTTACCGGCAGGTTTGTTATGGCAAATAGCTGGTTAAAATGAATATTAAAATCTTTGAGCAATGATTGCTTGAATTCAGTTTCCAGGCTTGCCTGTGACGGAGGTAAAAAGGCACCGGCAGGATTATATACCAGGTTAAGTATAAGCCCGCTTCCTTCCAGTCCATAGCCTGCCTTGTTAAGCATTTGAAGGGCCTCGATTGAATCTTCAAACACGCCGTCTCCACGTTGCCGGTCTGTTCTTTCCCGGGTATAAAAAGGCAGGCTTGATACTACTTCAATATTATGCATCCTGTAGAATTCCGGCAGGTCATAATATTTTTTATTGGCGCGGATTATTGTAAGGTTACACCTAACAATGATGTGTACCTGTGGATTAGTTTTTTTTATTTCTTCCACGAACCACCTGAAATCCGGGTTCATCTCCGGTGCGCCTCCGGTAAGATCAACCACTTTTAAACCCGGGTTGCGGCTGACAGCATCTATGCATTGCTGCATCGTTTCACGGGTCATGATTTCTTTGCGGTCAGGCCCGGCATCTACATGACAATGTTTACAAACCTGGTTACACATCTTTCCTACATTAACCTGGAAAATTTCAACCCGGGAGGGCTTGAGAGGATACAGGCCAATTTCTTCCAGTTTCTGTTGAAAGGGCACAATGGTAAAAAGGGAGCCTTCACTTCCATGCTCCAGTATGTCAATCTGGTTATTAGCATCAGCTAATATATTATGTTGCGCCTTTAATGATTTGATCATATTTTTTTATTATTCATTCCAGCTTACATGGCAATATTCTTCACCTTATTCATCATCTGAACTCCATGAACCAGGGCTGCACCACCTTTAATGGCAGCCGCCACATGTACAGCTTCCATCATTTGGGCTTCGTTATACCCTTTTTCATAGGCATCACTGCTGTAGGCATCAATACAATATGGACATTGCACAGCATGTGCCACTGCCAATGCAATCAATGATTTTTCTTTTGCAGTCAATGCTCCTTCTCCAAAAACTGCCCCGTACCAACCAAAAAATTTGTCGGCCAGGTCTTTTTGATATTCACCAATGTGGCCGAATTTGGCCAGGTCTTCTGCATTATAATAATGATCCATAATTATTTTTTATAATTGTCCAGGTAAATTTGCCAGTCATATTTTCTGAAAGAGATTTTTGGTTTTACGTTTTCCGGAACTATACCCACCCGGTGCAACAATCGAACCATGCCGGCCTTTCCTTTAAAGTCGCGACGGAACCAACCCATAATAGCCGGCAATTGAACTTTGTTCCCGGCAGTGTCATATATTGCTTCACTAAGCAGATACGCTTTTGTAGCGATCTCGAGCTGTTCATCTATCCGCTGCGCCTGATAAAAAGCAATAGGCGGACAACTTTTTGCACCACAGTTTAAAGTAAAATGAATTCGTGGATCCAGTGCTTTCACCCGCAGTAATTTAAATGTTTCACCAGGAAAGATTTTGTTGAGATAACCCAGGCTCCATTTAATTTTAGATCTCCGCAAAATATCATGCTCTATTTCATCCAGGCTGAACTGGCGGCCGGCCACTCCAATTTTCCGCGCTTTAAAAAACTTATTCCTGTTTTTATATAATTCGGGATCCGCTTTGAGTCTTAACTGGGTAAACCCATTATATAAATTGATCCAAAAAGCCATTTTTTCTGCATCGGTTGAAAGGTCTTTCGCTAATTCCTGCCAAGTTAAATTCTGCAGGCTTTGTTCCAGCTCTTTGGTAGCACTACCGGTTTTAGCGGCATAGATAAATTTTTCTGAAAGTGTAACTGTACTGTTACTCATTTTTATTTCACTTTCTACCACAGGTGCTTGTTTAATTTTAACAGACGGCGGTTCTGCGCCAGGCACGATAGCCAGCCAGCTCTGCATAAGACTATCATTAATTTCGGCGGCTTCCGTGATGGCAATTATTTTATTGGCTTTATTCAGTACTACCGTGTAAGGATAACCGGGCGGCATAAATAAAGCAGAGACCCGTTCTGCTGAATCAACCATAACCGGGAAAGGAAATGGCATTCTTGCACTAACAAATTTCTGCAATTGATTTTCTGATTCAGTAGAAATCAGCAACACCTGTACATTATTAAATTTCGATTGGAGATCAGCCAACACAGGCAGCGCCCTGATACAAGGAGCACACCAGGTTCCGAAAAAATCAAGTATGGTTATGTCAGCGGTTGCCAAATTAAATGTGTTTCCTGCCACTCCGTTATTTATAATTTTTGAATTACCAAAATCACTTATTGTGGCACCCGTTTTATATCCCTGTCCCTGAGCATTACAAACGAAAAATAAACATACAGGAATCAAGAAGCGCATATCGGGTTTTATTTAAAATTACGTATTTACAGGCTACCGGGTTTTTATGAATATGTATATTGCAACATGGAAAATATGCTTCATAAACTGGAAGATGCCACGCTTTACCTGCAGCAAAAAGGTTGTGAAGGGATTAAAACCGGAGTGGTACTCGGCACTGGCCTGGGTTCTCTCATACAATTGGTAAAAGTTACTCATACAATACCTTACCGCGATATTCCTCACTTCCCGGTTGCCACAGTTGAATTTCACAAAGGACAGTTAGTGGTGGGAATGATCGGGGAAACGAAAGTAATTATCATGCAGGGGCGTTTCCATTATTATGAAGGCTATTCTATGCAGGAGATTACTTTCCCGGTGAGGGTTATGCATCGGTTAGGAATCAACAGGCTTTTTCTGAGTAATGCCGCCGGTGCCATGAATCCCGGTTTCAAAAAAGCAGACCTCGTTATGGTGACTGACCACATCAACCTGTTACCTGAAAATCCCTTACGCGGCTTAAATGATCCCGCTTATGGAAACCGGTTTGTAGATATGAGCCAGCCGTATGCTGTTTCTTTACAGGAAGAGATATTAAATGCCGCAAATAGTTTAGGCCTCACCGTTAAGAAAGGAGTGTACGTGGCGGTACCTGGCCCCAATCTTGAAACCCGGGCAGAATACCGGCACCTTCACCAGATAGGAGCAGATATGGTGGGCATGAGTACCGTACCTGAAGTAATAGTGGCTAACCATGTGGGCCTGCCTTGCGCTGCCATCAGTGTCATTACAGACGAATGCGATCCTGATAACCTGCAACCTGTAAATATTGAAGAGATTATAGCCGTGGCTGGCAGGGCTGATGAGTTATTGGCGCGCCTCTTTTATAAAATAATAGAATCAGCAGGTCAGGATTTTTTACTGGCATAAATAAAAGTAATTTTGCACAGGATAAAATTTTTACATGCAGCAGTAAATTGTCAGGATGAGTATAGCCAGTTGGAAAAAAGCAATCCAGGTAAGATTTTCAGGCACAAATGAAAAATTCCGCCAGAATATTTTACAACCATTTCCTTTCTGGATTGCTTCTCTTTTAACCGGCCTCGCAGCGGTATTATACGCCCGGTTATTCGGTTGGGGCGAAGATCTTTCCTTTTACATTTTCCATTGGCATCCCTGGCTGCTTTTCCTGCTTACGCCTGCCTGCTTTATTATTGGCTGGTGGCTGGTAAAAAAGTTTGCCCCTTATTCCAGTGGCAGCGGTATACCGCAGGTAATTGCTTCCATTGAACTGGCCACTCCCAAAAATCATTTATTGGTTGATAAGCTTTTGGGGATGAGGGTCCTGGTTGTAAAAGTTATTTCCAGCCTGTTTATGATCATAGGAGGTGGGGCAATAGGAAGAGAAGGACCAACCATACAGATTGCCGGTTGTATTTTTAGAAAAGTAAACCAGATGACACCCGCTTCCTGGCCGAAGATTTCCAAGAAAAATATGATCATGACCGGCGCAGCAGCCGGGTTGGCCGCGGCCTTCAATACTCCATTAGGTGGAATTGTTTTTGCAGTAGAAGAGTTAACCAAAACACACCTGAATACATTTAAGATAGCCATACTGTCTGCGGTTATTATTGCAGGTTTAACAGCACAGGCCCTGCTGGGCCCTTATCTATACCTTGGTTTCCCGGATGTGCGCAATTTATCAGGCTATATTTTCCTGGGTGTGGTACTGGTATCAGTGCTGGCTGGTTTATCAGGGAGTATAATGAGCTGGATCATTTTGCGGATTATAGAATGGAAGCGTAGTTTCAAAAGAAAAAATGCCGAGGTAATGTTCGTGGCAGGAAGTGCATTGCTGATAAGTTTTATTGCAGTATTTATAAATGAACAGGTGATGGGTTCCGGCAAGGAAGGTATGTCGGCCCTTCTTTTTTCCAATGAAAAATATGCAGGCTGGCAATTCGGTGTGGTCAGAATCATCGGCCCGATATTATCATTTACTTCAGGGGCTGCCGGTGGTATTTTTGCCCCTTCATTAAGTGCCGGCGCAGGCCTGGGTTCGATAGTCGCACAATTATTTGAACTGTCAGCTACTGATGCAAACCTCGTAATGCTGGCCGGGATGGTGGCATTTCTTACAGGGGTTACACGCTCACCGTTTACTTCAGCAATCCTGGTTCTGGAAATGACAGACAGGCACAGTGTGATATTTCATCTTATGATAGCCGGTATTATTTCTGTAGTGATTTCTTCCATCATTGATAAAAAATCACTCTATGAACACCTGAAAGACAGGTACCTGCAGGAAATCAAAGAAGAAGACACTGCAGACGTAAAGGCATTACCTAAATAACGGTCCTAATTCTTAATTGGGCAGGTCGTTAGAATAACTTATATTCTTATTATGGACGTAAAAAAGCGGTTATTTATTATTTCAAACAGGCTACCGCTGCAGGTAACAAAGGAAAATAACGAAGTGGTGATGCACCCTTCCTCCGGAGGGCTTGTGAGCGCGGTTAACAGTTACCTGGAATACGAGACACAAAAAAATGCAAACCAATTCAGTGAGCAGTTCTGGATAGGGGTGCCGGGTTGCAGCCAGGCTACCTGGTCACAGGCAAAAACAGAACCTGAGGCCGACTATACTTACCTGCCGGTATTTGTAAATAACCAGGTGTACAATTCTTATTATAACGGGATGTCCAACTCAGTCATCTGGCCGTTATTTCATTACTTCCCGACTTATGCCGAATACCACACGCGTTTTTATATAAATTATATTAAGGCCAACCAGGAATTTTTTGAAGTAATAGCCAGGTCGGTCAGAGAGGGTGACACACTATGGATACACGATTATCATTTAATGCCACTAGCCGGTATGGTTAGAGAAAAATTTCCGAACATTACAATTGGCTTTTTCCTGCATGTACCATTCCCATCCTATGAATTATTCCGCCTCATGCCAAAAAAATGGCAGGCAGGAATATTAGAAGGAATGTTAGGAGCAGATCTTATCGGCTTCCATACCATAGATTATGCCTCGCATTTTTTAAAAACTGTTCAGATGACACTGAATATAGAAAGTGAAAGGTCAGTTTTGAAATACAGGAACAGGCTGGTTAAAACCGATGTATTTCCCATAAGTATCGATTTTGAAAAGTTTCATCACGCCTACGATGACAAGGAGGTAGCGGATAAGCGCGCCTTTTACCGCGGGCAGTTTCCCGGTAAAAAAATCATATTTTCAGTAGACCGGCTGGACTACACCAAGTGTGTGCTATGCCGTTTAAAAGGATACCAGCGGTTTTTTGAAATTTACCCTGAATACATAGAGAAAGTGGTATTTATCCTGAATATCATTCCATCACGCGACAACATACCAAGCTATTCCATCAGGAAAAAAGAGATTGATGAATTCATTGGCAGTTTTAATGCACGAATAGGCAATATCCAATGGAAACCTGTTTCATACCAATATACCCATCTTCAGTTCCCAGAGTTGGTTGCCTTATATACTGCATGTGACCTCGCGCTGATTACCCCGCTGCGGGATGGAATGAACCTGGTGGCCAAGGAATTTGTGGCAAGCCGAAAAGACAGGCGGGGCGTACTCCTGTTAAGTGAAATGGCAGGTGCAGCAAGAGAACTGACGGATGCATTAATGATCAATCCCAATGATGCAGATGGGATTGCAGAAAGAATACAGGAGGCACTCGAAATGGATACGCTCCAGCAGGAAACGCGGATGGCTGCCATGCAACAGCGTTTGGAACAATACAATGTAAATGTATGGGCCGAAGATTTCCTGACCCAGCTTTCCCTGGTAAAAGAACAACAGAAAGAATACGAATTTTATTTCCTGGACGGTGCGGCCAAACGAAACCTGGTTGAAAAATACCGGGCGGGTGCAAAAAGACTCATACTGCTGGATTATGACGGTACGCTGGTTCCTTTCTCCAGCCTTCCAGGCAAATCCTCTCCAGGTGCACCCCTGCTGCATGTATTAACCAAACTGGCGGAAAATTCTAAAAATGAAGTATTTATTATTAGTGGACGGGACAGTATCACGCTTGAAAAATGGCTGGGCCATCTGCCCATAAACCTTATTGCCGAACATGGCGCCAAAAGAAGGTTCACTAACTGTGAATGGCAGTCGGAGTTTGTAGCAGAAAATGAAGAAAACTGGAAACCCATCATCCGGTCTGTTATGGATACTTATGTGAAGAGGTGTGTTCACACATTTGTCGAAACCAAAGAGTATTCAATGGTATGGCATTATCGAAATGCCGACCCCGAACAGGCGAAGCTTCGCTCGGCAGAGCTTTTTTCCGAACTTGCCGGTTACAGCAACCATCTCAACCTGCAGGTAGTTAAGGGAAACAAAATCATAGAAACCCGGATGAAAGGAATGGACAAGGGAATTATTACCCGCAAGTTATTAAAAGACCAGGATTATGATTTTATCATTGCCTGTGGAGACGACAATACAGATGAAGATATGTTCCAGGTATTAGCTGGTTACGACCAGGCCTATACGCTGAAGATCGGTGACGTAGCATCCTACGCCAGGTACAATCTTTACACCCCGCAAATGACCCTTTCCCTGCTTGAGCTGCTTGCCAATGTGGAGCAAGCTTAATCAAAAAAGAAATTCGGGCTGGTCCAGTTTCCTGGCAATACGGAAAGCTGCATTGATAAGACCAACATGGCTGTAGGTTTGCGGAAAATTTCCCCACTGCGAACCATCTTCTCCTACATCCTCGCTGAATAAACCGAGGTGGTTACTAAACTGTAATAACTGGTCAAGAACCTTTTGAGCATCTTCAACCCGGCCCACACATGCCAGGGCATCTACATACCAGAAGGCGCATACCAGGAAAGTGGTTTCAGGCACACCAAAATCATCAAAATGTTTGTACCTGTAAAATAATCCCTGGGGTGTTAATAATTCTTTTTCCAACGCTGCCAGGTGATCTTTTGACACCATTGAATTATGATCCAGAAAATTCATGGTGATCAACATAAGCGTGCTCGCATCAAGGTTTGTGGAACCGACTGCCTGGGTGTATACTTTCTTCTGGTCATCATAACAGCTAGCCAGCAACTGTTCTGCTTCCAGGGCAATACGGTCGGCCTTTTCAATCAGTTCTGCATCATGGAATATCCTGGCTATACGGCCAGCCGATTTTGCACCGGCCCAATGAAAGAGAATTGTATAGGCGTGGAATTGCTTGAGGTTACGGAACTCCCACAGGCCCGCATCTTCCGCATGAAGTGTCCGCTCAATCTGGTTGAGCAGCCAGGGAACCACTTCTTTATAATTGCTCCTACGCCCGAACGTTAACCGCTTATCTACGTACAAAGGAAGGAGGCTCACCAGCACCTGCCCATACACATCATTCTGTACCTGCTCGTAAGCTTTGTTGCCAACCCTTACTGGTTTGTTTCCCAGGTAACCTTCGAGGTCAAGTTCTATCTCTACCAGGTCTTTTTCCCCGGTAATGGAAAAGAGGGGCTGCAGGGTATTGCCTGAATTACGCATGATGTTCTGTACGTAATCGAAATACTTTTCAAGTTCCTCAAAATGACCAAGCTGGCTGAAAGCTTTTAAGGTATAATAAGTATCACGGAACCAGCAATAACGGTAATCCCAATTGCGGGTACTATCATGAAATTCCGGAAGACTTGTAGTACCCGAGGCAATAATGCCGCCGGTATCTTCATATTGGTGAAGTTTCAGTACCAGGGCCGAGCGGATGATCTGTTCCTGGTAAATATCGGGGAGGTAACAGTCTTTAACCCAGTTCTGCCAGTGCTGGGTGGTTTTAAATAAAAAGTTCTGTACAGTTTCAAAAAGAGGGGCCTCAAACGGTTCGCCATAAGTCAGTACCATCTGTCGATCCTGGTCAAGCACAAACGCATTTTCCTGCATCACATAATTTAATGGTATATCAGTCGTCAACCGCACCGGGCTGGCGAGGTGCATATAACTGATATGATTACTTCCGGTTGCAATCTCAGGCATTTTATTGCCATAGTCGCCCATAGGCCGGCAACCCACTTTCACCGCAGGCTGGCCGGAAATTAATTCAATGATCCGTATCATCATTAGTGGTCGGAAATTCCGCTCATGAATCGTCATCCTTGGCGCAAAATCTACCACCCGGAAACTGCCATCTCCTGCTGAAAACTCAGTACACAGTATGTTGGTATTAGGCAGGTAATATTGTTTGCTGGTGTATCCTGCCATCCCCGGCTTTACATAAAAATGGCCACCTTTCATTTCATCTAATAATGACCCGAATAAGAAACTGCTGTCAAACCGGGGCATACACATCCACTTCACATTTGCATCCATATCAATATATCCTATGTAAGAACAATTGCCGATAAGCCCCATGTTGTATTTATGAATTGCCATAAGTGAGTGGTTTTTTAATACTGCACATTGCACATGCATGACTAACCGGTATTGAAAACGACAGTCATTGAACTATAAAATTACGAAGGTTGCGGGCAGTAAATCCCTTAACATTAAAAAGAAAGAAGGGATAACAAAAGCTGGGATTATGCGTAATTTTGAAGGAATACCCTTTTACTTATAGTTTTAATACCAATTCATGAAAATATTCATCCTCCCGGTTTTATTCCTTTTATTATTAAACAGTTGCAACAACAGTAATTCCCGGCCGGTTCAGTCAGTGAAGGATACAACCATTACCGTGGCCAACGCAGTAACAGATCTTTTTATAGACAGCCTGCAACTGGAGCAATTCATTACTTCAGCAGAGCTGGATGAAAGTAAAGGCGCCACCATGCGCAATTTTTACATAAGCCGTAATTACCAGTATGCCTGGTTTACTTCTAACGGTCCGGCAGACCAGACCCGCGCTTTCTGGAACCTGCATAACAATTATATCAATTTATCAAAAGACAATTCACATATCAATAAAAAACTGCACCAGCAAATGGACCTGTTGGTCAGTGAAGATTCTTCTGCCCTGGCAGGGCGTAATGATTTCCTTCAAACTGAAATGCAATTGACAGAGCACTTTTTTGAATATGCCCAATACGCATATGCAGGAAAGGTTGATCCGGAGGAATTGCAGTGGCACATACCCCGTAAAAAGATTGACGTAATGGTTTTGCTGGATTCGCTGGTGGCTAATAAAGGAAAGAATATAGAAGATTGGGAACCTGTAAACACACAATATAAATTAATGAATAAGGAACTTGCACGCTATTCTGCCATTGAGAAAGCCGGTGGCTGGGATTCTATAGTTATTGATAAAAAATCGTATAAAATCAATGACCGTGCTACTGCTATCAGGCAGGTTAAACAGCGCCTGTTCGAAGTGGGTGATTACAGCCTGCAGGATACCACTAACCTCTTCACCCCGGAACTGGAATCAGCGGTAAAACAGGCGCAAAAAAGATTCGGATATAATACAGATGGCAAAATAGACCGTGCCCTGGTAAATGACCTGAATGTGCCGGTATCGCAGCGGATTGAGCAATTGCTGGTGAACATGGAGCGGATGCGCTGGATGCCAAAGGAAGCGGTAGGTAACCGGATTATAGCCAACATACCGGAATTTAAAGTGCATGTATATGAAGGCAACAAACAGGTTTTTGACATGAATATAGTAGTCGGAACTTCGGCTAACCGCACCGTTATATTCAATGATATGCTTAAATATGTGGTGTTTAGCCCGTATTGGAATGTGCCCAGCAGCATTGTAAGAAACGAGATACTGCCAGCCATGCGGCGCAATTCCAATTACCTGTCACGAAAAAATATGGAACAGACCGGCACCAGCAACGGGTTACCTGTTATCCGGCAATTACCCGGTGGCAGCAATGCACTTGGCAGGGTAAAATTTATTTTCCCCAATAATTATAACATCTATTTTCATGACACCCCGGCCAAGTCACTTTTCGAAAATGAGAAAAGAGCTTTCAGCCATGGCTGCATACGTTTATCGGAACCGCGTAAAATGGCTGAGTATCTCTTACGCGATAATTCTTCCTGGACCACTGAAGAAATTACTACTGCGATGAATGCTTCAAAAGAAAAATGGGTGCCTTTAAAAGAAGCTGTGCCGGTTCTTATCACTTATTTCACGAGCTGGATAGACAATGAAGGGCTATTGAATTTCAGGGATGATATTTACGGGCACGACAAAAAAATGGCACAAAGACTATTTGAACATACAGATTTAAATTGATCATTTCCTGGCTTCACCTGATAATTGTATATTTAAGTTAACCCGCATACCAAAACGCAAAAATCAAAATGTTGAGCGCACTACTCGATAAGTTTAGATTACGGAATGAGAAGGAGCACATAGATACCATTATCAGTGATATAAATAATGGAGTCGTTTTCAGGGGCACTAATCTCTGGATTCTCATCTTTGCCATATTCGTGGCTTCCCTGGGTTTGAATGTAAATTCTACTGCAGTAATTATTGGCGCGATGTTAATCTCCCCGCTCATGGGGCCTATCATGGGTATTGGCCTGGGGATGGGTATTAATGATATTTCCCTGTTACGAAAATCGATTTACAATTATATGACTGCCATTGGTGTGTCGTTAATCACCTCCACCACCTTCTTTCTTATTTCTCCATTAAGTGATGCCCATAGTGAGATATTATCACGCACAGCACCGAATATCTATGATGTACTGATCGCTTTATTTGGAGGCCTGGCCGGAATACTGGCTACCTCAAGTAAACAAAAAGGTAATGTGATCCCGGGTGTGGCAATAGCTACGGCGTTAATGCCTCCCCTGTGTACAGCCGGATATGGATTGGCTACTTTTCAATTTAATATTTTCCTCGGTGCTTTTTACCTCTTCATAATAAATACGGTATTTATTGCATTGGCTACTTTCGTCATGGTTCGGATACTTCACCTGCCGGAGAAAGACCTGCATAACGATAAATCTACCAGGAGAGCGCACCGGATAGTATGGAGTGTAGTTTTGCTGACACTGTTACCCAGCCTGTATTTTGGTTATGACATTGTACAACAGGACAGGTATACAAAGCGCGCCGAATTATTTATACAAAATGAGGGTCATATTACGAATGATTACCTGCTCTCCAAAAAGATAGATGCCAAAAATGAAGAAATTTCCTTGGTGTATGGCGGAAAGGAAATTACCCAGGAAGAGATTGCCAATGTAAAAAAAAGACTGGCACTTTATAACCTGCATGATACCAAACTCGACATCAAGCAAGGCTTCGCTTATCTTTCCCAAAAGAAAGAATCTGAACCTGACGAACAATTTACTATCCTTTCAAATGCCCTGGATGAAAAGGTAAAACAGGATATAATTATACGCAGGAAACTCGATAGCGTTTACGCCCAACAGAAGTTCGGCATGCAGATTTACAAGGAATTAAAAGCCCAATATCCTGGTATTACGGAAGCGGTTATACAACCCGTAACTAACCTAACGGACAGCATGAGAAGTAATAGTACATTTTTACTGCTGGTTAACAGTAAAACCAGGATTTCTTCCCGGGACAAGGCCAAAATGGAAAGCTGGCTGAAGGCGAGGTTAAATCAAAATAACCTTACTTTGATTATTCATTAATCCGGCACGGATTTACTTTAATAATTTATTTAGAAATTAAATGTATGGTAGAATTTTTATTAATAACGGTTTTTGTATTAGGATATATTGCTATCGCATTTGAACATCCCCTGAAATTAAATAAAGCTGCTTCTGCCCTGATGACCGGTGTATTATGCTGGACAATCTATATACTCCAATCCGGCAATTCTGAATTGGTGAGTGAAGAACTGTTGCATCACCTGGGAGAAATATCCTCTATCCTGTTTTTCCTTTTGGGAGCAATGACAATTGTGGAACTGATAGATTCACATGATGGCTTTGTAATGATCACCAATAAAATTACCACTCACAATAAAAAGACCTTACTGTATATCATCACTTTCATCACTTTCTTTTTATCTGCCTTACTGGATAATCTTACTACTGCCATTGTGATGACCTCTTTATGTACAAAAATACTTCAGGAAAAAGAGGATCGTTTATGGTTTGCCGGCATGATCATTATTGCTGCCAATGCCGGCGGCGCCTGGTCTCCGTTGGGTGATGTGACTACTACTATGTTATGGATAGGTGGGCAGATAACGGCGCTTAATATTATGAAAATATTGATCCTGCCGAGCCTGGCAGTTTGTATCATACCTGCATTCATCATTGGGTCGCGTTTCCGGGGCAAAAAATTTGAACTTAAACCACATGCCGTGAGTACGCTGCAGGAAAAGAAGGACAGGCGTTTTGTATTATTCTCAGGAGTGGGCCTCCTTGTTTTTGTTCCCATCTTTAAAACGGTTACCCATTTACCTCCATTTATGGGAATGTTACTGGCCCTGGGATTAATGTGGGTAATCACCACATTTATACATAAGAATAAATTTCCTGCTGAGTCTGACCAGTTGTCGGTAGCCAAGGCATTACAAAAAGTGGATACTCCAAGTATTCTTTTCTTTCTCGGAATATTATTAGCTGTATCAGCCCTGCAATCCTTTGGTATGCTTAAAGTGATGGCGGAATTCCTGAGCGCAACTTTTAAGAATGACTACATTATAGGCACCTTGCTCGGATTGCTTTCTGCTGTTGTAGACAATGTACCACTGGTAGCTGCAGCCCAGGGCATGTATGATATGGCTATTTATCCTACTGATCATCCCTTCTGGGAATTTCTTGCGTTGACAACGGGCACCGGAGGAAGCGCGGTTATTATCGGCTCAGCAGCGGGAGTAGCTGTTATGGGAATTGAAAAAGTGGATTTTATGTGGTACATGAAAAAAATAAGCTGGATAGCACTTATTGGATTGGCAGCCGGAATAGCTGTGTTTATGTTGCAACTTGCGGTTCATAGCTAACCAATAGATATTACAAAATGAAAAATGTTCTTATAATATCAATTGCAGCCTTTTTTATTTTTGCAGGTTGCAATACCAATCGAAAGGATGACACGCGTGAGGTGGTAGTGTTGTCTAATACGACACCGGCTAAAACAGATTCCATTAAAAATGCCATTGAAGTCATAGCCAGGAGGGATATTGAAACAACAGGTAATACCGTTACCAGTTTACAGGTAGATGGGTTGGAAATTACCCGGATCTCTGCAAAAGACTACTACGAAA
Organism: Ferruginibacter sp.; assembly: GCA_046590515.1. Taxonomy (GTDB): domain Bacteria; phylum Bacteroidota; class Bacteroidia; order Chitinophagales; family Chitinophagaceae; genus Ferruginibacter. Next base: position 3,120 of record JBKJUT010000082.1, on the reverse strand, counting down.
CAGAAAGAAAGTCGCAGGAAGTGAATTTCAACAATTACCTGGCAAGTATGGAAAAGCTACCTCCCTCAAATCCATTAAGGGCGCCGTTGGTTATAGAACAAAATAAGGAGAAACATAAAGCGGTAATGCAATACCTGGATAGATTATTACAATCACCAGGCGATTCCCTGGAAATGTATAAAGTAGTTTATTACCTGCATGCCATTACTTCCGGTGCAGTATATGACCAGATGCAAACAACTTACCTGGATAGAAGTTTAAATAAAAAACTGATGAATTACAGCGGGGTGCAGGTACAATTCTAATTCACTAAGTATTTATTACCCTCATTTTGCTGATGTCAAATTTTTCATTTGAAAATACCAGGGCCAAATGCGAAACATGCTTTGGGAGTTCTGTTATCGGCACCAGCACTTTAAATTTTTTTACCGGCAGCACGTTTTCTTCTTCGTTTGAACTTTGAAATTGATTATCAAACGCGTAAAGCGTTAAAGTAAACCCCTCACCTTCCAGCATTAATTTGAGGTTCACCGGAGTGAAGCGGTCGGGATTATAATTTTCGAATAACTGCATGTAAGTCTGCATAGACCCTGACGTGAAATCAAGTGCAGCCATACCTGTCATATCATGTTCCCTTGATTCAAAAGGAGGTTCATTTGTTTCCATATTGATTTTTTATGCAGTTAACGTTCCTCCTCAAAATTCTCAATTGTACCTTCATTAGCCAATCCATCCCCGGTACGCGCTTTGGTTCTATCAACCGCACTTCCTGCAATATTATTCAAAGTATTATGATCTAAGTGATGTTCCTGGTTTTCTTTGAATTTATTTTCAGGATCGCTGCCTGGTTTAGAAACTGAGTTATTATCTGACGGTGTTATTTTTTCATCTTTCATGCTTTAGATTTTTTAGTGATACCATACAGGTACAAGATTCCTGCCAGTAAGATGTAGAATTAAGAAATATTCAGACAAACAAACGGCTGCTTTTGGGTAACCAGTCTGTTACAGGACACTAAATCACATCGGGACAACAGACCAGCTTAAGAAATAAATGTTGCCGGTTTTACCCGGTTGTTAGCCGGAAATTACTAAGCAGGTTACAGCGCTTATTTTTTTACTTCCAGTTTATAACCACTTATAACGGTAAGGGTTACTCCGTTTTTTACTGTGATTTTTTTGCAGGCAGCGTTGGAATTTATAAATACAGGCCCCGTTCTTATAACCACTTCCGTAGTATCTACAGGTACCTGCCGATAGCTCCAGTTGGCAGGGGTTTCCCAGGCTGTGCCGGCACCCCCGGTGAAATGATTGGCCCGGGAATACTGCATCATCCAGCGGTACATATTTTTATTCTGACCGTTGGTGGCAGTATCCATACCGCGGTAGGTATCATCATACCAATGACCGGATACGGGGGGGTATGTAGCGATTGCCAAAGGGGTGGGTGGAGGAATGGGAGCGGTAGGATTGTTTATTGCAGATATCCAATCCTGGGTTACCTGGGGATCGACTGAACCATCATTGATATTATTAAACATCCAGATAGGCAGGTTAGCCGCAGCGAGCCTGTTAGCCCATACCTGGTCGGCATATACCGCAGGTGCCAGGGGAACAATAGCGGCTACCCGGTAGGGAAAGGCCTGCGCATATTCAAGTGCCCATCTTCCACCAAAACTTACTCCACTGCAATAGATCCGGCTACGGTCTACCCGGTAATTGTTACATGCATAGTTCACCACATCATCTATCTGGGCTACAGTTGGTGGGTTAGAGTAAAAATCAGGGCCGATAAACTGCGGGCTGATCATTACCATCTTTCCCAGGTCGTTAAGTCCGGGAAAAGGTATATAGCTGGTTGATGGATTAAGTTTCTGGTTTACATAATAGTTGGGGCCAAGATCTCGTACACTTTGTAATGATGAATTTGTACCAGGCCCCCACTGGCTGTTACCATGTATGAATATCAGTAATGGATATTGCTGGCTGTTGTTTGCATAATCTGCAGGTAAAAATTCCACATAACCGTTACAGTTAGCGTTTATATATACATTGGGTCGGTTAATCAAGGTTTGAGCTGAAGCATTATACATACCAAAAAGGCATATACATACCAGCACCCTGAAATAGAGGTCTAGTTTTTTCATTCTATGGGGGTTATTGTGCGGGCTTCGAGGTATTGCTCTTTTATAGGATAGACTGGATGCTTGAGATTAGTAACTGGATCCTGATCTCCCTTCAAAGGTAATAAAAATGAATAGTAAATATGATGAGGCTTATATTAAAATACTTACCCATACAATAATCCAGTGTATAGATAAGTATAACCTGTTGCTGCACACTCAAATGCTATTGATAACAGCAGACTTTCCTGGTAAAAAATTGATATAAAAGTTAATAAACCGGCACATTTGAAAAGTTCCCTTTGAGTTCTCCGGAGAAAGCCGTTGTAAATGACTCTTGCATGGCATCTCCCTTTTTCACTGGTTTAAGTCCATCGGTCATCATACCCAAAACAAAATAACCACTGGCTTTACCATCTTCCACTTTTTCTATTACAAACCTGGAATCAGGTGATACAGGTGGCAAATGCCTGGCTAATGTTTCATCCACATATGAAGCCATCATGCCGGTGGCTATAACAGGAGAAAATTTATGGATAAATGGCTTTTGAGAAGTCCCATAATACAACAATGCTTCAGTATTACTTATCTCCGCATATTTCTTCGTACCATACAGCGGATTCTTTTCATTGATTTCTTTAAAATGGAAAGTTTCAGGCTTTAAAGAATTATTGACTGATTTCAATTCTATTTTAAAATAGTTTTCTTTACTATTTCCTTCCTCTTTGCTGGCAATAAATGTGTAACTGTAATCTCCCGTTTTCATAAATTGGGCAAAACCCAGGGAAGTATTCAAAATCCTGCTTTGCAGCTTTACTATGCCTGAACCTTCTGTAACAGTACCGGCAGCAGTTGCATTTTGTACACCTGAACCAGCTCTATCATTATTTGAAACACCCGCCGGTTTTATATATTTATCTGCTCCCGTTTTAAATATAAATTCCACACGGCGGTTCTGCGCTTTACCTTCAGAGGTATTATTATTGGCCAGCGGTTGG
>JBKJUT010000231.1:0-7386 GCA_046590515.1 Ferruginibacter sp. | reverse complement strand
GGTGACGGTGTCCAAAAATAAAGAAATCAGTATATGCATTTTTAAGTTGCTCCTTGCAGTATATCATGAGCCATTCTTTATCTTCTCCCAGGAAAACTTCATCAGCCGTACCAGTCTTTGCCCGGCTTTTCCGGCTAAAAAAGTCAGCCAGGCCTATGCCGATGGCGGGAGGTAGAAATCCAAACATAGCCTGCGCCCAACTGCTCCGGAAAACCTTTTTCATCATTTTATATTTATGATCCCCGGGGCCGAGTCCGTCGCCATGGCCAACCAGGAATTTTTTATCCCGGAATATAAAAGGATGCGGTTCAAAGTATACTTTGATGTTAAGTTCTTTTTGAAAATAATCCTTCATCCACATATCATGATTGCCTACAAAGAAGTGCACTATGATTCCTGCATCGGTGAGTTCTGCGAGTTTGCCCAGGATGCGAACATATCCACGAGGTACCACCCTGCGGTATTCGAACCAGAAATCAAAAAGGTCGCCCATGATGAATACCTGGCTGGCCTCCGGTTTTATCCCGTCCAGGAAACGGACGATCCTTTTTTCCCTTACCAGGCTCGTCTCCGCATCAGGAGCTCCCAGGTGAAAGTCAGACAGGAAAAATATTTTGTCAGCGTTTTCCGCCATGAACAAGTCAGGTTTAAGGATTAAAAGGCAGGTATTTTTTTACGTCATCGGGAGTCATTTCCGCCAGGTTATCTGTACTTCCATTAAACCAGTATACCCAGGCTTCCACAGGTTTATCATGAAGCATAACGGTAATGCACATCCTTTTATATAACGGGGTTTCTCCTTCTTCTACATGCAGACCTTCGTAATCATCCAATTGTACAAATGCCCATTGGAAATCATCTATATTATTCAATTCATACACATCGCCGGTAATAAAGTGATCTGTGGCAACCGGTACAGCCACCGGGCTGACCCCGTTGAAATAAAAACGGCCACGAGCAGCCCCTTCACCCCGTAAGTTAAAATATTTGGCCAGGTAACTATAATTGGGATCGCGAAACCCCAGCCTTAAGGAACCATATACAAATATGCATGTGGGATGATTGCTCATATAAATAATTTAGGAGGTTTATCCTTCTACCAAAAAACAATATACTTCTTTTGGCCCATGTACCCCCGTAACCAGTGTCTTTTCAATATCCGCCGTGCGGCTGGGCCCGCTTGCAAATGAAATCAGGGAAGGCAGGTTATTGTGATACTTCTCCCGCAGTGATTGCAGGGCATCTTTAATGTCAAAAGTCATTTGGGAAGTGAAGGCCACGCACACATGCACAGGCGCATATACACTTCCTGTTCTGCCAGATTTTTGTGCGGCACTTAACACAATAGTACCGGTACGTGCTACCAGTTTTTCGCAACCGGTAATAGAAACATCACATTCAGCCAGGTTGTTGAACGACCGGATATGCGGTGATATCAGGTCGTTGATAAATGCTTCCTGGTACCAGATTTTTGTCCAGCCCCGGGATTCTATCAGCAGTATGAGTTGTTGTAATAAACTGGCTTCGTTCAGGCAATATGCGAATTTGCCCTGGAGCCGGGTAAACTCTTCTGCAAAAATGATAGTGGGATCTTCAGGGGCCACTACAAATACAGACTGGCCACCTTCACTATGCGGAAAAGGCAAAGGCACTGGATTACTCAGTGCCTGCCGTATTTTTTTTAAGATATTTTCTTTAGCTGGTGAAAATGCCATAGGATTAAATTGCTGGTGGATTTTTCAATTCCCCCGGGGAGGGTGTCGGTGGCACTTCCGGTGCTACCAGGTCTTCCGGGTCAATATCCAATAATTTTCTTTCTTCAAATGGACGCTTGCCTATCAATGCTTCCACATCACTTTTAAATAGTACTTCTTTCACCAGTAATTCTTTAGCCAGCTTTTCCACATCTCCACGCTTTTCAATCAGCAGGTTCTTGGTTTTGATGTAAGCCTCATCTATCAGCTTACGTACTTCCTGGTCGATCATCTTACCGGTTTCTTCGCTATATGGTTTGGTAAAATAATTTTCCTGGGTTGGGTCATAAAAACTGATATTTCCCACTTTATCATTCATTCCATATACAGTTACCATACTATAAGCAATCTTGGTAATCTGCTGCAGGTCATTACTTGCACCGGTGCTAATCTTCCCGAAGAAAATATCTTCGCTGGCACGTCCGCCAAGCGTCATACATATCTGGTCGATCAACTGATCAGTGTTATACAGGTACTGCTCCTTTGGCGTGTATTGTGCATAGCCCAGGGCCGCAGATCCACGCGGAACAATGGTTACTTTGAGCAAAGGATAAGCATGCTCCAGGTACCAGCCGCAGATTGCGTGGCCGGCTTCATGATAGGCAATGATCTCTTTTTCTTCTGGTGAAATAATCTTGTTCTTCTTTTCAAGTCCGCCAATAACCCTGTCAATGGCATCCTGGAAATCACTCATGTCAACCGCTTCTTTATTTTTACGTGCGGCAATAAGGGCAGCTTCGTTACATACGTTGGCGATATCAGCTCCGGCAAAACCTGGAGTTTGCTCTGCCAGTTTATGTATGTCCAGTCTTTGGGAAATTTTAATGGGCACCAGGTGCACTTTAAAGATAGCTTCACGCCCTACCAGGTCAGGCCTGTCGATCGTGATCTGCCTGTCGAAACGACCCGGGCGCAGCAAGGCATTATCCAGCACATCGGGCCGGTTGGTGGCTGCCAGGATAATAATACCGAGGTCAGTTCCAAAACCATCCATTTCTACCAGCAATTGGTTCAGGGTATTTTCCCTTTCATCATTGCTCATCATCACATTCTTGCCACGTGCACGCCCGATGGCATCAATCTCATCAATAAAAATAATACAGGGGGCTTTTTCACGTGCCTGCTTAAACAGGTCTCTTACCCTGCTGGCACCCACACCTACAAACATTTCCACGAAGTCACTACCACTAAGACTGAAGAAAGGAACCTGGGCCTCGCCTGCAACCGCTTTGGCCAACAAAGTTTTTCCGGTACCGGGAGGGCCTACCAGCAGCGCACCTTTGGGAATCTTACCACCCAGCGCGGTATATTTTTTAGGGTTTTTAAGGAAATCCACGATCTCCATTACTTCTACTTTTGCTTCATCCAGGCCGGCCACATCCCCAAAGTTAATGTTGACACGTGTGCCTTTATCAAATAAAGTAGCTTTTGATTTACCAATATTAAAGATACCTCCCGGGCCGCCGCCACCACCTGGTCCGCCAACTTTTCTCATCATCAGTATAAACAGGAAGCCAATGAGCAGGATAGGTAACAGGGTGCTTAATATCTGGCCAAAAAGTTCCCCTTCATCATCTGGTATATCTACCACTTGTGAAATAGAAGGATTTGCCTTGTAAAATTCTGTCATTTCATGACCGAAAGACTCAAGGTCTTTGATGTTGAAATAAACCTGGGGCTGGCTTGATTTAAGCGCATTTTCATATTTCTTTTCTTCCTGGGGATCAGTCAATAAATTCCTGTATAACTGCTCCTTGGTACGTACAGCATCCTTAGCCAGGAAAACCCTGACGATCTTTTTATTGCGGATGGTTTTAATTTTTTCAACGTCACCCTGTTTTACCATTTCGTAAAACTTTTGCTGGTCAGTTTCCACCCCGGCGTGGTCTACACCCCGGTACAGGTTGTAGGCTACGATGGATAAGAATATGATACCATAGATCCAATATATATTGAATTTGTTTTTTTTCTTAGGGTCTTCTACTGGGGGAGCGCCATCTGAAGGAAGTTTCCTTTTGCTACTACTAGGTTGATTCATGTTATTTAAAATGTATCTTTTATGGTATTAGGGATATTAATCGTTGTGGGCTGTGGAAGGTGCATCGCTCCACATTTCTTCTAACTGGTAAAACTTACGGGGTTCTGGCAGCATTATATGCACTACTACATTGACATAATCTATCAATATCCATTGCTGGCCTTGACGACCTTCATGTTTATAAGCTGCTTCATTGCATTTTTCCTTTACTTCAAATTCTACGAAATCTGCAATAGCTTTAAGCTGGGTATTGTTGGAAGCCTGGCAGATGATGAAAAAATCAGACACGGCTTCAGGAATTTTACGCAAATCCAGGCTAACAATGTTTTCCCCTTTTTTTTCCTGGATGGCACTTATGATCGTTTTAAATATTTTACTGTTTTTTGTTAGTCGTGTGAGCGTATTTTTTTTACGACTTTGTAATACATTCAGATTGTTCAAACCGTTATCATTTTATTTGAGTAATTATCACGGATTTTACCGTAATGTTCATAGCTAAAAAGTTAGCTTGCAACTTCTAACAAAAGTACAATATCTTTTCTACCTGTAAGATGGATTATGGCGCAAGAGGAAACATTTAGCATTCTGGATAGCGTGGATAGTACCAACAACTATGCCATGGCACAGGTGCATGCTGGTTTGGCTACCCATGGAAAAGCCTGGTTTTGCAATAGCCAGGAATCAGGGAAAGGCCAGCGTGGTAAGGGCTGGCACAGCAATCCTGGTGAGAATATCCTCATGAGCATCCTGGTGCAGCCTCCCACCGGATCGCGTTCACCGGAATTTTCATTTAATGCTGCTATCTCTTTGGCTTGTGTACATTTTTTAAACGATTTGACCCATCTCCCCTGGAAGGTAAAATGGCCAAATGATATTTATTGGGGTGACAGAAAGGCAGGCGGCATATTGATTGAAAATGTAATCCAGGGAAATTCGTGGAATTGGTCAGTAATAGGGATCGGGATCAATGTAAACCAGGAAACATTTCCCGGCACTCTTACCAATCCCGTATCTCTTAAATTGATTAACAGTAAAACTTATAGCCCGGTAGATCTTGCCCGGGAACTGCAACTGCAGGTGTTGAAATATGTAGAGGAAGGAAGGAATAATCCTGTCGATACCCTGGCCAGGTACAATGAACATCTTTACAAAAAAGGAGAGAGTGTCCGTTTAAAAAAAGGGACTATTGTTTTTGGTACAACCATACGCGAAATTGATTTGCAGGGGCAACTGGTTACCCAGGATGCTATCGAAAGACACTTTCATTTTGGCGAAGTAGAATGGCTTTTCCCCTGAGGTGCATTATTTTCCCACTCTTGATAACTGGTAAAGATCTGAACGCCGGTCTTTTAAGTTGGTAACAGAGCCATGGTTGTGAAGCGCTTTCAGCAGGTCAAGATCTACATCAACAATGAGCACTGCTTCATTATTGGCCGTGGTTTCTGATTTGATACCATTGGTTGGAAACTGGAAATCGCCAGGTGTAAATACCGCGGATTGTGCGTACTGGATATCCATATTTTTTACTTTAGGCAGATTACCTACACTGCCGGCAATGGCGACAAAGCACTCGTTTTCTATGGCCCGGGCCATGGCGCAATGTTTCACCCGGGTAAAAGCGTTCTGGGTATCCGTGAGGAAAGGCACAAACAATATCTCCATTCCTTCTTCTGCCAACAGGCGGCCCAATTCAGGAAACTCCACATCATAACAAATGAGGATGCCTATCTTGGCGCAATCAGTTTCAAACACCTGCAAACGGCTCCCACCTTTCATTCCCCAATAATGTTTTTCGTTTGGGGTGATGTGTATTTTATCGTAACGGTCTATACTTCCGTTTCTCCGGCATAGAAATCCAACATTATACAAATGCTCTTCTTCAATCACGGGCATGCTGCCGGTAATAATATTCACGTTATATTTTATGGCTAATTCAGAGAATTTATTTTTAAGATTTTCGGTGTGCTTAGCCAGTTCCCTTATGGATTGTACTTCGGTAAGGTCATTGAATTCTGACATCAATGGCGCATTGAATAACTCCGGGAATAAAATAAAATCACTGCTGTAACCTGAAACCACATCTACATAAAACTCGATATGTTCATATAACTCTGACAGGTTTTTGTAAGGCCGCATCTGCCATTGTACCAACCCCATTCTTACAGTTTGTTTCCGGCGCTTTAAAGTGTTTTCTTTAGGCTCATAAAAAATATTGTTCCACTCAATCAGGGTTGCATAAGCTTCAGATTCTTCATCTCCAGGCAAATAATTTTTCATGACTTTTACCACGTGGAAATCGTTGGCCAATTGAAAAGTAAGGGTGGGGTCATAAATTTCTTTATTTTTTACTTTTTTGATGTAGGCTTTGGGTGTCAGTTCACTGCTGTATTTATTATAATTCGGTATTCTGCCACCGGCCACCACATTTTTTAAGTTGCGGTTTTCACACAGTATTTTTCTGGCATCATATAACCGTCTTCCTACACGCAGGTTGCGGAATTCAGGGTTTACAAAGACCTCAATGCCATAAAGGGTATCTCCTTTCGGATGATGTGTATCAAATGTATAGTTGCCGGTTATCTCCTGGTATTTATGCTCATCACCGAATTCATCATAATCTACCAGGATAGAAAGGGCACAACCTGCTACCTTGCCTTCAATAGTCACACATATCTGGCCTTCAGGAAAAAGTTCAATCAGTTTTTCAATATGATGCTCTTTCCAATAGGCGGTTTGCCACTGGTCATAAGCCATAAGCATGGATTCTTTCAGGCTTTGGTAATCCGACATTAATAAATTCCTGGTTTCAATCTGCATATAGTATTTTTTATACCAGTATTAATCACTGATAATTTTGATAATTATAGTAATGTGTGAAAAATCTTCCCTTGATTAAGTTTATATCCCGCGCCAAATAATATACTATAAATTTTGATGAAAAGTGTCAGTGTTTGGTAAAGATATTAAATAGATTCTGCCATTACCTGCATCCAGTACCCTGTTTCTTTTACTACCTTGTAATAAAAGCCGGCAAATGCAACAAAAAATTGTTCGCGAAAGAAATAAACTTTTAACCACTGTAGAAAAACTGCTGGAAGGACCTATGATCTTCCTGGGATTTGTCTGGCTGGTATTATTGGTTGTAGAGTTGGTATGGGGGCTTAACCCTGTTTTAGAATATGCCAGCCTGGCCATCTGGGGTATTTTTATCGTTGATTTTATAGTCAAGTTTATCCTGGCTCCAGAAAAGCCGGCGTTCCTTAAAAAAAACTGGCTCACAGCCATCAGCCTGCTGATACCTGCTCTTCGCGTTTTCAGGATCTTCCGGGTGGTAAGATTTGCCGGCAGCTTGCGGGGATTGCGCCTGGTAAGAATGGTGTCGTCTGTTAACAGGAGTATGAACAGCCTGGCTGCTACTATGCGTCGCCGTGCCTTTGGTTATGTCTCCTTGCTGACTGTAGGGGTTACGTTTGCTGGTGCTGCCGGTATGTATGCAATTGAAAAAAAATCACCCGGTTTCACTACTTATGGTGAAGCCTTGTGGTGGACAGCTATGCGGGTAATTACTGCCGGTAGTGAGAATTTTCCTGTCTC
>JBKJUT010000180.1:0-16258 GCA_046590515.1 Ferruginibacter sp. | reverse complement strand
GTGAACTGTTTTTCTTTCAAATAATTCAGGGCGCTACGGCCATCCCTACACGTAGATACTGTGGCTGTATCTTCCAGTTCCTCTATTGCTTCTCTCAGCAATAGTAAATCATCCGGGTCATCATCTACTAATAATATATAAGACACTTAAAGTAATTGAGGCCCAAATATAATACAATGCACGTAATTGAAAAAAGTGTGACGTATGTGAATTGCTTTTTATTTATCGGAATTGTATATTTACAGGTTATAATCAGCAGGAATGGCAGCACAAAATTTAGATTTCAATACAGAACTTCAATTTGAATTATTACCTGGTTTTACTCAATTTATCCTGGATAAAAAACTGGAACATTTTACGGACGCATTAATCCGGAATGGACGAAAATTAGACATCCCGCTATTACAGTACTTCTCTCATATGACTGATACGGAATTCCGTGAATATTTTAAAAAAACGGCAATAGAATACCTGACCTACCTGGCCAATAACCAGGCCCGCGAACAATTGGAGATTTCAATTACTAACTGGAAGAAAAATCAATTGGTTGGAATAAACCAGGACCAGATTGTTCTTGACGATCTCTTCCTGGTTTCAAGAATGAGAAAAATGGCTTTTACCGAAATGCTCCGGCTGTTTACTACTGACGTCGATAAGGTGTTTCTTTTGATGGAAGAACTGGACCGGCTTTTCCTGGCATTCGAAAGAGAAACTTCAGCCACTTATATTGATTTGCTGCACGAACATATCCAGGAGACTAACTATTTCAAAGAAAAACTGTCAGAAACTTCCCCGGGGTTTTATTACACCTATGATATAGTAAATGACCGCCAGATACAGAAAACGGAAAAGTTATTTCTGTACCTGGGATATTCTTACCAGGATTTTGAAAACGATGAAAAATTTTTCAGGAAACTTGTACATAAGGATGACATCTGTAAAGCAGATCAATACATCAATGATATCCGGAATAAAAGGGACAACGAGGTACATTTTATTGAATATCGTCTCCTTGATGCATCAGGCAATTACCGTTGGATGCGGAATTATGAAAGTGTGTATAAAACCGGGAAAGATGGCAAAGCAGAGCAGATACTTGGTGTAGCTTTTGACATAACTAATGAGCGTTTTATTGGCGAGGAATTAAAACTTCGGGAAACCGAATTGCTGGAAGCCCAGGAGGTTGCAAACATGGGCAGTTTCAGGTGGGATATGCAGAACAATACCAGCTTTCGAACCCAACAAACTAATATTATTCTTGGTTTAAAGGAAAGTGAGAGAATGAGTGACTTCATGGACAAGGTTTATCCTGCAGACCGTAAATTGGTAGACACCGCCATTCAGACAGCCATAAAAACGGATGGAATATATGACTGTGAATACCGGATAAGTGTAGACGGAATGGAAAAGACAATCTGGGCCCGGGGTCTTATTACTTACAATAAAGAGGAACCTGTTCTTATGAAAGGAACCATCATGGATGTGACCAAAAAACATCAAACACTAATGAAACTTCGGAAAAGTGAAGAGTTATATAAGCAGGCACAGGTATTAAATAAACTGGGAAACTGGACCTGGGAAATAGATACCAATACTTTTGACTGGTCAGATGAAATGTACCGCATCTTTGGTTTACCTGGTGCTGACGTACCTGTTACGCTTGAATTATTTAATTCCCTGGTGCACCCGGATGACCGGGAAAAGATGCAGCAGTTTGTAAGCAGGCAGAAGGGTGAAAAACACAGCAATGATGATTTTTTCCGGATCATTACGCCAGGAGGAATTGAAAAAGTGATTTATGCCCAAAGCCAGTTGTTCGGCGCCGACGATCGATCGGTAGTCATCCTCGGAACATGCCAGGATGTGACAGAACAGAAAGAGCTGGAAAATTCCCTGTATAAAAAGACCCAGCAGCTGGAGCGCTCTAATTCAAGCCTGGAAGAATTCGCCTACATTTCAAGTCATGATCTGAAAGAACCATTGAGAAAAGTTTCGATGTTCATCGATAAATTCCTGTTTTCCAACCTGGATAACCTTGATGTGAAGAGCCGCGAAATCATAGAAAAAATTATCCTGGCTACCTCCCGGATGCAGCGGATGGTGGATGAGATTTTAGCCTTATCCCAAATAAGTGCCGAACAGACTTTTAACAGGATCAGTCTCAATACAATTATTCAGGAGGCAGTCTCTTCCTTAGATTCAAAAATAGAAGAAAACAAGGCGGAGCTCAGGTACAGGAATCTGCCTGAAGTTTTCGTGAATGGAACCCAGTTCAGGCAACTTTTTGTAAACCTTATCACTAATTCAATCAAATTTAAGCGTAGTGACGTCGCACCCGAAATTGACATTTCGCACCATTATCTGAATGGACAGAAAATAAAGGAGTTGGGATTAGACAGCGGTAAAAAATATCTCATGATAATTTATCGCGACAATGGTATTGGGTTTGAATCATCTTCAGCAAAAAAAATCTTTACTATTTTTCATCGCCTTCATAATAAAGAACAATTTGAAGGCACGGGAATCGGGCTGGCAATCTGCAAAAAAATAGCAGAGCATCACCTGGGCACGATTGACGCGATCGGTACACCAGGTCAGGGGGCCGAGTTCCGGATTGTAATACCGGGCTAACACAGGTATTAGACATTTCCATTAAGGCCTATCTTTGCGCGTCATGACCCAACTTTCTACTCTCAATAAATATTTCTGGAAGTACCGCTGGCATTTTTTTCTTGGGATATTATTTGTGATCCTGACTAATTATTTCAGGATACTTACTCCCCAGCTTACCAGGTATATTATTAATTCAGTGATCTATGCTATTCATCCCCAGGGGCAGTTGAGGCCGGGAATTCATGAAAATATAAATGCAGATATACTGGTACGTTATGTCATTTCAGCCTTTTCGGCTTTTTCTTTCAAGGATAAAATTTTATATACAGGGATCGTGCTCATAGTGCTGGCCCTGATAAGCGGTTTTTTTATGTTCCTTATGCGGCAAACAATTATAGTGATGAGCCGACATATAGAATACGATCAGAAGAATGAAATATTTGCCCACTACCAGCAATTAGACCTGGGTTTTTACAAAACACACAGCACCGGCGACCTAATGAACCGGATATCAGAAGATGTAAGCAGGGTGCGCATGTATACCGGTCCCGCCATTATGTATTTCATTAACCTGGCTGCCGTAATAGGGTTCAGCATTTTTTTTATGCTGCGCTCAGATGTTAAATTAACCGTGGTGGCTTTAGGACCGTTACCCATACTGGCGTTTACCATTTATTATGTGAATACCATCATACATAGAAAGAGTGAAAGGATACAATCCCTTTTAAGTTCACTTACTACCAATGCACAGGAATCTTATTCAGGCATCCGGGTCATTAAATCATTTGTCCAGGAGAAAGCTATGTTTGGATTTTTCGGATCAAATAGTGAAGCCTACCGTGATAGTGCGTTAAGCCTGGCCAAAACGGAAGCTATTTATTTTCCAAGCATTGGTTTGCTGATTGGTTTAAGTACGCTTATTACGGTAATGGTAGGGGGGCTTGATGTAGCAAATGGTGTACCTGGTGCCACTGTTGGCAGGATTGCAGAATTTGTAATGTATATACAAATGCTGACCTTTCCCGTGAGCGCAATTGGCTGGACGGCCAGTATGACACAGCGGGCAGTGACATCACAAAAACGCATCAATGAATTTTTATTGACGGCCCCTCTTGTAAAAAATGACTACAATCCAGTTAACGCAATACTTACCGGAGATATCCGGCTTCAGAATGCTGATTTTACCTACCCTCACACAGGAATACGTGCTGTAAAGAATTTTAACCTGCATATTCGGCAGGGAGAAAAAGTAGCAATCATAGGCAAAACGGGGTCCGGCAAAACAACTTTGGCTCAATTACTGTTGCGGATGTACGATCTGCAGGATGGGTTGATTACTTATGACGGGATCCCTATTGACCGGCTGCAACTGGAAAGTTTACGTTCACAGATCAGTTATGTGCCCCAGGATGTATTTTTATTCAGTGAGACTATCCGCAATAACATCCTGTTTGGTAATAAGAATGCCGGAGCCGGGGAAGTAGAAAGAGCAGCCTCCAGCGCTTCAATCCTCAGGGAGATAAATTCTTTCCCGACAGGTTTTGAAACCATGGTTGGTGAAAGAGGGGTCACATTAAGTGGTGGCCAGAAGCAAAGAATATCTATTGCCCGGGCCCTGGTTGGTAACCCGCAGGTAGTAATTTTCGACGATTGCCTGAGTGCAGTGGATGGTAAAACTGAAAAAGACATCATAAACAGCCTTTATGCTTACCTGGAAAACAAAACCGGCATCATTATAACCCATCGCATTTTTTCATTATTTAAGTTTGATAAGATCATAGTAATGGATGAAGGCAGAATAGCTGAAGAAGGTACACATGAAGAATTAATGTTGAAAAACGGGTTGTATAAAGAAATGTTTGGGAGGCAGCAGGCCAAAGAAAAAAAATAATATCTTTACTAAGTCCGCATAGCCAACAAACCGGAATTTTGATTTCCCGAAAACACAGGTATCTTTGCGGGGCTTATATACTATTCATCAAATAAATTTAACCAAGGTGCCGTACGAGAACAACGACAAAAAAATGGAAAGCGTTTACAGTAAGCGCATCAAAGCAGGAAAGCGCAGAACGTATTTCTTTGATGTGCGGGAAACGCGTGGGAATGATTTTTATTTAACTATAACGGAAAGCCGTAAGCGTTTTGATTCTGAAGGATATGACCGGCATAAGATTTTCCTTTATAAAGAGGATTTCAATAAATTTATTAAAGGTCTTGCAGAGGCAGTAGATTATGTAAAAACGGAACTTATGCCCGATTTCGATTTTGACGCTTTTAACCATGATACTCCGTATGAAGGAGAAGAAGGCCAGGGCGGTGCCACGGACGAAAAACAATTATCCGAACCGGTGCTGGATAAAGAGCCGGAAAGTACTGCGGCTCACATTGATCCGGAACAGCAAACTGTAATTCCACCACCAGCAGAAAACGGAAGCGAGGAAGAAGTAGATAAGTGGTAAATGATATGAAAAAATGGGTTCTCCTGGAGAGCCCATTTTTTTTGCAGATTATTCCCGCATTTGTTTGTAGGTATTGATAAGCCCGTTCGTCGAACTGTCGTGGGAGGAAACAGGCTTATTATCTTTTAATTCAGGCAGAATATTTCCGGCAAGTTTTTTCCCGAGTTCAACCCCAAACTGGTCGAAACTATAGATATTCCAGATGACCCCCTGTACAAAAATTTTGTGCTCATAAAAAGCTGTCAGCTGACCTAAGGTAAAGGGATTTATTTCACTCAGCAGGAATGAATTGGTTGGCCTGTTACCTTCGAAGTTCCGATGGGGATCTTCGCTTACAGCGCCCCGCATCAGGGCTTCCGTCTGCGCAAAAAAATTGCTCATCAAAATCCGGTGGTGGTCACCCAGGTCATTATGCGAATGAGCCGGGGCGATGAAATCACAAGGTACTACCTGGGAGCCCTGGTGAATCAATTGATAAAAAGCATGTTGACCATTAGTGCCGGGTTCTCCCCAGATAACCGGCCCGGTCTGGTAGGTTACTTTTTTACCATTGCGATCAATGTATTTCCCATTGCTTTCCATATTCCCCTGTTGAAAATATGCAGCAAAGCGGTGCATGTATTGGTCATAGGGCAGTATCGCTTCCGTATAGGTGCCGAAAAAATTCCGGTACCAGATTCCGGTCAATGCCATAAGTACAGGGATATTATTTTCAAATCCGGCCTCCCGGAAATGTAAGTCACTATCATGCGCCCCTTTTAACAATAATTCAAAATTATCATAGCCAATTGCTACTGCTATAGAAAGGCCTATGGCACTCCACAGGCTGTACCTGCCACCAACCCAGTCCCAGAACTCAAAGATATTTTCTTTTAAAATGCCGAACTGTACCACTGCCTCAGTGTTAGTGCTGAGGGCAACAAAATGCCTGGCAATGTCTTCTTCTGCAGCCCCGTTTTCCAGTAACCATTCCCGGGCTGTGAGTGCATTGGCCATCGTTTCCTGGGTGGTAAAAGTTTTACTGGCAACCAGGAACAGGGTTTCATCTGCCACTATTTTTTTAAATGTTTCAGCAATTTGAGTGCCGTCTACATTGCTTACAAAATAGGGAAGGATGCCGGGATTCCAGTAAGGTTTGAGTGCTTCTGTTACCATCACCGGCCCAAGGTCGCTGCCCCCAATACCAATGTTTACTATGTATTTTATTTTCTTTCCAGAAAATCCTTTCCATTCCCCTGAATGAATTTTATGACAAAAGTCTTTCATCTGCTTGCGTACCCGCAGTATATCCGGCATAATATCTTTACCATCCACAATTAATGATGAACCCGAAAAATTACGCAGGGCAGTATGTAATACAGCACGCTGTTCAGTTTCGTTGATTTTTTCCCCGGTGAACATTGCTTCGATAGCGTCTTTAAGCCGGCAGTCATTAGCCAGGTTGATCAGTAACGCCTTGGTATCAGATGTGAGATAATTTTTAGAATAATCAAATAATATATCCCTCCGGGTTATCGAATAAGTTTCAAATCGTAAGGGGTCATGCAGGAATAGGTCACTAAGTAAATTCATTTTTATGTCCTGGTAATGTACCTGCAGCTTTTTCCAGGAATTTGTAGAGGTCGGGTCAATTTTAGGGAACATAAGATTTTATTAAAGTAAGTAATATGCGTGTATGCGTGAAGGTTGACAACTCTCAGATTGCTTCCAGCAGCCCGATTAGATTTGCTACCATCGCTGCAGTAACATCCAGGTGGATCACCATCCTCACCTGGGTTGGTGATATAGCGATTGCGAGTATATCGTGTTGCTTCAGGAAAGCGGTAAAAGTAGCAGGGTTATATTCACCTGATACTTCAAATATCAGGATGTTGGTTTCTACCGGCAACATTTTTCCAACAAAATCTTTCTTCAATAAAGCCTCTGCTATTTGGCGGGCATGAGCGTGATCCGTTTCAAGACGTTCGATATTATTTTCCAGTGCAAAAATACCTGCAGCGGCCAGGTAACCTGCCTGCCGCATTCCGCCGCCAAAAACTTTACGTATACGTCTTGCCTGGTAAATGAAATCACGTTTACCCAGGAGGATGCTCCCAACAGGGGCACCCAATCCTTTACTCAAACAGATAGAAATGCTGTCGAAAAGCAGGCCGTATTGTTTGGGAGATTCCTTTTTCGCGATCAAGGCATTCCAAAGCCTGGCACCATCAAGATGATATTTAATATTATTTTGCAGGCAAACTTCCTTAATGGCTTCTAGTTCAGCCATTTCATAACAACTGCCGCCGCCTCTATTAGCGGTATTTTCAATGCAAACAAGCCGTGAAGCAGGCTTATGTACATCCACCGGGTTGATTGCAAGCTGAACCTGCCCGGCGGTAATCCTGCCACGGTCCCCCTGTATAGGCTTTACCTGGCAGCCACTATTAAAAGCAATTCCCCCGCCTTCATAGATATATACATGGCTGAGAAAATCACATATTACTTCGTCTCCGGGTTGGGTATGACACTTAATGCCTACCTGGTTAGTCATTGTGCCGCTGGGGCAAAAAAGCCCTGCTTCCATCCCAAAAAGCGAAGCAGACATTTCTTCCAGGCGGTTTACGGAAGGGTCCTCCCCAAATACATCGTCACCAACGGGTGCCGTGCACATAGCTTCCAGCATGGCAGTACCTGGCTTTGTAAACGTGTCTGAGCGCAAATCTGTGATCATGCAGCAAATGTAAGCATTGACCACCTATCCTGTTTTTTTTAAAAACCCGTAATAATTTGATAAATAATAGAAATAAGGCTCGAAATATGTATTAAGTAGGTCGGATTGAGAAATATTGGCAAAATTTTATGCACCAATTGTTCCTTTTTTTCGTTATAAGTATGAAATGCCACTAAACAATGGTAACTTTGCACACAATTTTAAAAATATCAGTGTACCAACTTTATTGCAACTATTCAACTGATATAACTGTCTTCCAACAGACACATTTTGAAATTAATATATTGATATGAGGCAACTAAAGATAGCAACACAGATTACCAACAGGGATTCCCAGGCAGTAGAAAAGTATTTACAGGAAATCTCGAAAATTTCCATGATTACACCGGAAGAGGAGACCATACTGGCCCAGAAGATAAAAATGGGAGACCAGCGTGCCCTGGATAAACTTGTTCAGGCAAATCTGCGTTTCGTCGTTTCCGTTGCTAAACAATATCAACACCAGGGCTTATCTCTGAGTGACCTGATCAATGAAGGAAACCTTGGACTTATCAAGGCAGCCCAGCGCTTCGATGAAACGAAAGGTTTTAAATTTATCTCGTACGCTGTTTGGTGGATCCGCCAGTCGATATTACAGGCTTTGGCTGAACAGGGAAGGTTAGTTCGTTTACCCCAGAATAAAATCGGTACTTATAATAAAGCTAACAAGGCTTATATGGCTTTTGAGCAGGAACATGAGCGGGAACCTTCTACAGAAGAATTGGCAGAATTACTCGAAATGAGTGAGACCGAAATAAATAATATTTTTCAAAGTAACACCCGCCATACTTCCCTGGATGCACCTGTGCATGAGGCTGAAGATGTGGCCATGGGCGATCTTTTAAAAGGTGGCGCTGAAACGGATGAAGATGTAATGCACGATTCCCTTAAGAACGAAATACGCAGGGTATTGAAATCATTAAGTCCGCGTGAAGCCGAAATTGTAAATGCCTATTTCGGTCTGGATGGAGAAAATGGCGTTACAATTGAACAGATCGGGCAGAAATATGACCTCACGAAAGAACGTATTCGCCAGATCAAGGAAAGAGCAATCAAACGACTACAAAAAGCCAGGTACAGCGGGGCATTGAAAGCTTACCTGGGATAAAAATAAATACCTGAGCCCTGCTAATCACAGGGCTTTTTTCTTCCTTGATTTCCCCGTCCTTTATAAATTTCCTATTATGTACAGGATGATTTTCGCCTTTTGCAGTTTACTATTTATTTCCTGTGAAAAGAATATTAATTTTCCATTAAAGGTATCGCCGGAAGTATTGGTGGTTGATGCATCTATAGAAAATGACAAGCCGCCGCTGGTAATACTTACCCGGAGCTTTTCTTATTTCAGTAAAATTGAACCAGCCTTGCTGGCAAATTCATTCGTACACCAGGCTTCTGTATTTATGTCAAACGGTACAGTTACTCACCAATTAAAAGAGTATTCAGTTCCTCTGGCTCCGGGGCTCCAGGGATGGTATTATAGCAATGATACCTCACAACCAGCTACAGCCTTCACCGGTAAACTGGATACGAAATACAATCTTACAATCGTGGCCGATAGCACAACTTATTATTCCACGGTAAGAATTCCTGCGCTGGCCACATTCCCGGATTCTGTATGGCTCGAGCGTGCGCCTATGAACCCGGATACCAATAAAAGAATTTTGTACATACGTGCCCAGGATCCGCTGGGTCTTGGTAACTATGTCCGTTACTTCACCCGGAAAAACCAGGAATCATTTTTCCCGGGATTTAATTCCGTATATAATGATGAGGTTATAGATGGAAACAGGTATTCGGTTATTTTGCCGCAAGGAGTGAACCGCAATGACCTTCCAAAACAGGATAGTAATTTTTTCAGAAAAGGAGATACGGTTACTTTAAAATTCTGTAATATCGACCGTTCGACATATAATTTCTGGAGCACCTGGGAGTTTTCCCAACAAAGCATCGGCAATCCCTTTGCCCAACCAAACAAAGTAACAGGAAACATCAGCAATGGAGCCTTGGGAGTATTCGCTGGCTACGCCTGCTGGTATGCCACCCGGATAGCCCGTTAACAGTTTAATGCCCTGAAGAATGATTGATATTATTTAAATTACGCCTTCAAATAAAAATATGACAGATAAAATTGAAAAAGTGAGTTGCCTGATTATTGGATCTGGTCCTGCCGGTTATACAGCGGCAATTTATGCAGCCCGGGCTAATATGAAACCTTTGATGTACCAGGGAATTCAACCCGGCGGACAGCTAACAATAACTACGGATGTAGAAAACTACCCTGGTTACCCGGATGGGATCCAGGGCCCTGAAATGATGGTGCATTTTGAAAAGCAAGCAGCACGGATGGGTACAGATATCCGTTACGGGTTAGCTACCAATGTAGATTTTACAACCCACCCTCTAAAGGTGGAGATAGATGAAGAAAAGTGGATCGAAGCTGATACAGTTATCGTGAGTACAGGTGCATCCGCAAAATGGCTGGGCATAGAAAGTGAACAGCGGCTTAACGGGCATGGTGTAAGTGCCTGTGCAGTGTGTGACGGTTTTTTCTTTAAAGGGAAAGAAGTGGCTATTGTGGGCGCTGGTGATACGGCAGCCGAGGAAGCCCTTTACCTGTCAAAAATTTGCAGCAAAGTGCACATGATTGTAAGAAAGAGTGAAATGCGTGCAAGTAAAGTGATGCAGCAACGGGTATTAGATACTGCTAATATATCTATCTACTGGAACAGTGAAGTAGACGAAATTTTAGGGGAAACTAAGGTGGATTCTGTCAGGATAAAAAATAACGAATCCACAGATAAGCTGGTTATAAATGTGAGTGCGGTATTCATTGCGATTGGCCACCAGCCTAACAGCGATATATTCAAAGGTTGGTTGGATATGGATGACCAAGGTTATATCAAAACAATTCCCGGCAGCAGCAAAACCAACCTGGAAGGCGTTTTTGCCT
Organism: Ferruginibacter sp.; assembly: GCA_046590515.1. Classification (GTDB taxonomy): domain Bacteria; phylum Bacteroidota; class Bacteroidia; order Chitinophagales; family Chitinophagaceae; genus Ferruginibacter. The sequence continues at coordinate 5,481 of JBKJUT010000180.1, read as the reverse complement.
CCGGCGATGTGCAGGATAAAATATACCGCCAGGCAGTAACTGCAGCAGGCAGTGGATGTATGGCGGCCCTGGATGCGGAAAGGTATCTTAGCGAACGTGGAATACATTAATTATGATACAGATCAATCTTCATAACCTGCTGTTCTTTTCCTATCATGGTGTACATGAAGAAGAATCAATAGTGGGGGCGGAATTCAAAATGGATGTAACCCTGGGATTTAACGAACAGGGCAAAATATTATCCTTGCAGGATTCAATTGATTATGTAGTCGTATATAATATAATAAAAGAGAAAATGAAACATCCATCCCGACTGCTTGAAACAGTTGTTATGGAAGTGGCGGAAGAAATCAAAAAATTGTTCCCGCTTATGGAAACAATTAACATCAACCTAAGCAAATTACATCCGCCTATTAATAACTTTACCGGCAACGTAGGGGTAACCTATCATAAAGCCTATCTATGAAATTCTTAGCAATTCTTTTTTTAAGTATAATCTTCTTTTTACCTGGGTTCACTCAAGACCTTTCTTCCTTAGTAAAAGAAGCTGATCGCCTTGAGTCAATTCCTGATGAGAAGGCAGCATTCAATAAGTTTAAGCTGGTTTTACGCGCAGACCCTGCCAATTTATATGGACTAACCAAGTGCAGTGAATTATGTAGCCGGATAGGAGCCCGGGAAAAGGATTCCCGCGCCAGGGATAGTTATTATGCTGCAGCAGTTACCTATGCTACCCAGGCTTTAAAGTATCATCCAAATTCGGATGAAGCAAACGTGGTTATGGGAATCGCACTGGGCAGAACAACTCTTGTGAAAAGCGGGAGTGAAAAAATTGCTGCCGCAAAGGAAATTAAACATTATGCTGAAACTGCGTTGCAGATCAACCCCAATAATTTTAAGGCGTGGCACATCATCGGTAAATGGAATTATGAAATAAGCGGACTGAGTATTATGGAGCGTGCGGCAGCGAAAGTTTTTTATGGAGGACTGCCGAGTGCTTCTCTTAAAAACGCTATCCAGTCATATGAAAAGGCACGCCGGATCAATCCAAACTTTTTACTAAACTACCTGGAATTGGCAAAAGCTTACCGAAGGAATGATGAGGACCAAAAGGCTGTTGCATTGCTGAAAACTATGCAATCCCTGCCTGGATTAACTGAAGATGACCCTCGTATAAAGCAAGAAGCTGCGGTACTCCTTAAGAAATGGAAATAAGCCCAATGGCCGCATCATAATCGTATATTTATGAATGCACAATAAGATTAAGCTTCCGATTTTTAGAATTATACTGTTCCTCCTTTATTTATGTAATAGCTGTTCCGTGTGTGCCCAGGAAACTCCCGGGGTTACAGGATATGATCCACACCTTTTATTTGCACCTGTGGAATATCCAGGAAATTCTACGGGAACAAGATCGGTTTCCGGCGAACCCGGGCAGGCTTACTGGCAAAATGAAGCAGACTATACCATCAATGTAACTCTGGAAGAGTCTGGCAAAATAAGCGGATCAGTAATCATTACTTATAAGAACAACAGCCCCCATGCCTTAGCGTTTTTATGGCTTCAATTAGATCAGAATCTTTTTAAAAAATCAAGTCGAGGGGCCTTGCGCTTACCGGTAGGTGGAAGCAGCAGGTATGGCGATAGCAAGGAAACTTTCGATGGTGGTTATTCTATATCCAATGTAAGCCTGCTTAATGAAACCCAGAAACCTGAATACCTGGTAGAAGATACCCGTATGCAGGTTCGTTTAATCAATAATCTTAAACCAGGTGAAGTTATCCGTTTACAGGTAGAGTATGCATTTACCCTGCCCCGTTATGGTGCAGACCGGTGTGGTATACTACCTACAATCAATGGAGATATATTTTCAGTGGCGCAGTGGTATCCGCGTATGTGTGTATTTGATGATGTAACGGGTTGGAATACCCTTCCTTATTTAGGGGCTGGTGAATTCTACCTGGAATATGGTGATTTTGATTTTACTATTAAGGCACCTGCAGGCCATATCGTTGTTGCAGGCGGCGAGTTACTGAATCCACAGCAGGTATTGAAGCCTATTCATCTTTCCCGCCTGGAGAAAGCCCGGCAAAGCGATAAAACTGTGATTATACGGGATGAAAGCGAAATAATTAAAGGCGCTGTTGAACCTGCGGGAACCCTTACCTGGCATTTTAAACTTGACCATGCGCGGGATGTGTCGTGGGCCTCTTCCAGGGCATTCATTTGGGATGCAATCCGGATAAACCTTCCAAACGGTAAAAAATCATTAGGGATGAGCGTCTACCCTGTAGAAAGTAAAGGCGATGCAAAGTGGGGCAGGTCCACAGAATTTGTGAAGGGAAGTATAGAAAATTACAGCAACAGATGGTACCCCTATCCTTACCCGGTAGCCGTTAATGTAGCTTCCAATGTGGGAGGAATGGAATATCCTGGAATAGTGTTTTGTGGCTCCAAAGCCGGGGGACAGGACCTGTTCAGTGTGACTGATCACGAATTCGGCCATACCTGGTTTCCTATGATTGTAGGAAGTAATGAACGTAAATACGGCTGGATGGATGAAGGTTTTAATACATTTATTAATTCCCTTGCTGTGGATGATTTTAATAAGGGAGAATTTAAAACCAAATTGACCAACGCTTTACTGGTACCTTATCTTTTCAGTCCTTTCAGTGAAAGTATAATGAACATTCCTGATGCCCTTAAAGAACCCAATATCGGTGCGGCACTGTATTTCAAACCGGCATATGCACTTTCCCTCCTTCGGGAAGTAGTATTGGGAAAAGAAAGATTTGATTATGCTTTTCGCGAATATATCCGTCGTTGGGCCTACAAGCATCCTACTCCCTGGGATTTTTTCAGAACCATGGAAAATGTGGCCGGCGAAGATCTTTACTGGTTTTGGAAATCGTGGTTTCTTGAAAATTACAAACTTGACCAGGCGATTACTGCAGTAAGAAATGATGTGGCTAATGGCAACGGCCAGCCCGTAGTATCTATTTCAAACCTGCAGCAAATGGCCATGCCGGTGCTTCTTACCTATGAAACTGTTTCCGGTGTCAGAGGGAATCTTAAATTACCTGTGGAGATATGGAATAATTCTTCAGTATTTAAAGTTCAGGTTCCCATCAATGAAAATCTTAAATGGGTAAAGCTCGATGAAGCAAGGTTAATGCCCGACATAAATTCCGCAAATAACAATTGGCAAGCTCCATAATTTTAAGGTTCAACATTTAATTAACTTTTTACCTATATGTAAACACGCATCCCCACGTTACCTTGTTTAAAACTTAACTCCTGGTGTAATTTCTACCTAACCAACATTTGCGGGATGAAAAATTGCATAATTATGGCTTTACTGGCTATCCTGCCGGGAAGTCAACTGGTAGCCCAGGATAATATGGCGGGTGGACCAGGCACCATAAGCATTGGTACAAGAAACACTTTTAGTTTTTTTGATGATGATGCCGCCGGAGGTAAAGGTATTGGAGGCCAGGCAAGGGTGCAATTCACAAAACGTATTAATTCAGAATGGTTTTTTGATTATATAACTTCGGGTGCAGGCTCTTTAACAAAAAGGAATGATTATCATCTTGGTTGGTCGTTAATGTTTTATCCCGGGCATGAAGTAGAATTTGAAAATTTATTTCAACCCTATTTGCTGGCTGGTCACTGTTTCGATTACAGCAAAGTGTCGGCGCAGCAGAATTCATCTTATTACGTGGCAAGGTGGAGTTTGGCAGCGCAGGCAGGTGGTGGTACTCATCTGAATATAAGCCCTCGCTTTGATTGCTCATTGTCATCTCAATATATGCTGCACTTTGGTAAAGAACTTAACTCATACCTGGAAAAAGGTGAACTTGTAATTGAAAAAGCACCATACACTTCTGTTGCTGGACACCTGTTATTTACAATAAGTTTCAACTATAAATTAAATTAATTACTGCATAGTTCTCAGGCGGAAGATTTCCATTTACCGCTGCGAAGAAATAAGAAGGACATTAGAAATATTGATGACCAATAAATAAATTCGTTACTCCAGGCCATGGCCAGCGAAATATAATTTATGTGCAGAAAGTAGATGGTATAAGGCAGGTAAAGGAGGATGGCCACAATTTCAATAATCAGGTTCACCCGGGTTTTTCCTGTTCCTGTAACCCCATTGAGCCAGATATTGGCAATGCTCATAAATACGAGGCCTACGGACACTACCCGTATAACGGGTATTCCAGCCCTGACGAAATTCTCGTCCTGGCCAAACACACTAAAAAAGAGAGCGGGGTACATGTTTAATAAAATACAGATTATAAAACACAGTCCCATGCTCCAGTACATGATCCTTGTGATTAACGTTAGCACTTCGCCTTCTCTTTTCTGACCCATCAGGTTGCTCACCATTGTATTGGTTGTACTGGCAAAGGCCCAGATAAACACACCAAGTAACCCAACTACATTACGCATTACATTACTGATAGCTTTGGCTTCGGTTCCATGGCGTTCTATCAAAAGAAAAAATACCAGCCACGTAGTTACGCTGATCACATATTGAAGGATCAGCGGGGAGGAGATTCGCAGTACTTCTTTATTAAAAACTTTATTGAATCGCAGGTTTTCCAGCAGGCCATATTTTTTTTTGAGTCCTGATTTATATATCACAAAAAATACAACCAGCATCCCTGTAAACTCTGCAATCACAGAGGCCACTGCAGCACCATTGAAACCCATCCTGGGAAAGCCCAGTTTGCCGAATATCAACAAGTAATCAAACAGGACGTTTACGAGCGCCTCAAAGATAAACCCGATCATCAGGTACCGGCTGTTTAATGAGGAGATAAGGAAGGCATTGCCCATTTGAAAGATATACAGGAAGGGCAACCCAAACACCCGTAGACGAAGAAAACTCATTTCTTGAGGGTAGGCTTCCGGCGATGCAACGGCTTTCATGATATACGGAGCCACCAGCCAGGTAAATAATACAGAGGCAAAGGCAAACTGCATGCTGATTCGTATAGCCTGTGAAAATATTATTTTAAAATTCCCGGTTTTACCGCTTCCCGCACTGCGCGAAAAAACAGATTGTACACCATTATTTAATCCGTGACCTGCTACAGCAAAGATGAGGTAAAATACGCCGGTGATGCCCGCATTGCCTAATGCTTCTTTATTTAACTGACCCAGGAAAATACTGTTGGTAAGCATGTTTATCTGGGGAATGAGTATGGCAAGAGTGATAGGCAAGGCAATAGATAATATCTGCCTGTTGCTTATATCAACTTTTAAATTGTGTATAGCCCTGCCTGTATCCATAAAGTCAGCAAAAATATCTTATTTTGCCAGCCTAAAATCGTTTATTGAAAACAGCTTTTAAGGTTTTGCCTGATAGTACACTGGCCGGTTCTCTGAATGTAATATTGGAAGTAGGCTGGTACGGTGTTGCTGTACTTTGGTACCGGGAAGCAGTGCGTGTAGAAGGGATGGCTA
>JBKJUT010000173.1:0-2693 GCA_046590515.1 Ferruginibacter sp. | reverse complement strand
CACAGCCATAACTTTCTATATAAAACCCCCGGCCATCAGCCTGGATCACTTTTTCAATAGTAGAAAACGCTTCACCTTGCCGGGTTTCATCATGCACTTTTAAAACAGGTACCGCCATATTTTGGAATAAGGCGCAAAAATAACCAATTAAAATCAAATGGTGCCAGTCTGTCAGGTATGCCTTTATTATTCTTTTAAGCCACCATTTTTATACAGAAAATAAGCAGTCTGGTAACTTGCTATAGCCTCACGCACCAATGTGCCAGGGAATTGCACATTAGCCTGTTGATTGGTAGCGGGATTATACATAAAAGTCTGAACTCTTTGCTGTGGACTTAATATCACCAGGCTATCCCGTTTCAGGTAGGCGAGTTTTTGGTATGTTCCCATCATAGCACGCGGTATAAAATTATCTGCAAGCACATTTTTTCCATAAAGATTACTTTCATATTTCCAGCCCCACTGTGCAAATAAGGTAGGATAGAGGTCTATCTGGGAACACATTTTATCCGCTTTGATACTGCCAGGTGCAAGGTTGTTTACCACAATGCAGGGAATATGGTATTTAGAAATATCAATTTCGTTTTTGCCCGCACTGCTGGCACAATGATCGGCTACTAAAATTATTACAGTATTGTTGAACCAGCTTTTTGTGCGTGCCTTTTCAAAAAACCTGGAGATAGCGTAATCGGTATACTTCACTGCGGCCTCCCGGCCAGAGCCACTGGGCAAGTCAATCTTTCCTGCCGGGAAAGTATAAGGTTTGTGGTTAGAGGTGGTCATCACAAAATCATAAAAATGCTTTCCCGCTTTGTGTTGTATATCTGCATCACGGATAACGGCATCATACAGGTCTTCATCTGATATACCCCAGGCATTCTCAAAATGCACCATGTCAGCTGGTATTACACTTCGCCGGGTTTCGAAATGATCACCCACCATGAGATTTCTTCCATGATCAATGATATTGAAACCATTGCCTCCAAAGTACTGGTTCATGTTATCAAAGTAACCATCACCGCCATAGAGGAAAGTTCTTTCATAGCCAGCTTCTTTAAATACAGTTCCAACTGTAAACAGTTTGTTATTATCGGGCCGGCGTACAATACTGCTGCCCGGTGTGGGCGGAATAGAAAGCGATAATGCTTCCATACCCCTGATGGTGCGTGTACCCGTTGCATACATTTGAGTGAAGACCATATTCTTTTGAGCAAGCGAATCCAGGAAAGGAGTCAGTTGCTTTTTGTTTCCAAACATGGCCATAAAATCGGCGCTGAAGCTTTCTATCGTGATCATGATCACGTTTGGCTTAATGCCGGGGGAATCATTACTTATAAACCGGCGGATTGAATTTCCCGACCTTAAAAAACTGGTGCTGTTGCCGGCGAGGTCTTCCCTTATCATTTGAAATGCAGAATCCGTATTGATCAGCTGGTAAAAATGATCGTAGTTGATCTCGTTGTTTTTAAAGGCCGCAAAAAAAGAATAGATGCCTGCCTTTGATAATTCATTTTCATAACGGTTATTACTTCGTTCTGCCATGTCATTTTTGATGAACAGCAGGAATACAGCCGCCAGTAAGAGTAAAGTTCCAGTGGTTTTTACTCTTGTACCAAAGGAAGTATCGGCAGTAAAGCTGGACGAAAAAATGCCTGTTTTCCATAAAACCCACATGATTAAAATGACCAGTAAAATCATTCCTGAAATCAAAAGCGGCAGTGGATAAGATTCATTGATATTATGCACTACTTCATACGTATAAATGAGGTAGTCTACGGCGATGAAATTAAAACGGCTTTCAAATTCCTGCCAGAAAGTGATCTCTGCAAAAAAGGAGAACATAATAATGAAAAGTAGAAGCGCTAATCCTGAATAGGTAAGCCACCGGTTGGGCCATGAATTATTCCATTTACGCGGCAATACCAATAGGTAGATAGCATAAAGTATAGAAATGATTACTGCCACGCCCAGGTCAAAGCCGCTACCTGCCAGTAATAACTTTATAGTTCCAAGTAGTGTAAATCCACCGTTGGGCAGAGCCATAAAAAAGAGTGCAAGCCTGACCAGGAGAGAGAGGAATAAGAATATGCCTATAAAGGCAAACAGAATATTGTACCGGTTTTTTTTAATAGTCAAAAGCATCAGGTTTGGTAATGGAACTTCACTGCAGTTGCAATGAAGTCACGAAATTACCACCTTTATCAATTTGTTGCGTATTATAATGCTTTTAAAAATGCGAGGTGAATTACCTTATCTTCTGAGGATACTGCATAGGTTACTGAAAACGAAAATCTGTTAAACGGCACGAGTAATAAGCCACCGCCAACGCCTGAATGCCAGGTATCAGATTTTTCACCTTTTAACCATACACGGCCTACATCATACAAACCTATTAGCCCTACTTTACCGTTGTACAGGTAGGATCGTACATTACGGATCCAGCGTAACTCATTTTGATTATACACAGTGCTGTGTCCATAAAACCTGTTTTTCTGGTAACCGCGAAGGGAATGGATGCCGCCGATAAAATTATACTGGTAAAATTCCGGAGTGCCATTCAGTGTGCTTCCTCCACCTTTAATCGATAAGCCAAATGACTTGCTTAGAGGGATTAAAAAATTAAGTTCTGCATGATACTTTTGAAAAGAAATATGCCTTCTTTCCAGGTTAGTAGTATAATTCCCGCTTGCGAG
>JBKJUT010000141.1:0-2884 GCA_046590515.1 Ferruginibacter sp. | reverse complement strand
ATGAAATTTTAAATTTAAATGGTGAACCTGTACACACGGAAGGGACAGCTTCAATTCCATAAAGAGAGGACACCCCTATTTTCTGGTAAAGGTCTCTTACGTTTGTACCTGCATTATATCCATAGGATTCGGCAGGGCCGAAACCATAGGCAATGGCATTAAAACCGGAATCTGACTGAATAGTATGAGATCCGGAAACCACAAGTTGTTTTAAATAAGAATACCCTGCATCCTGCGGATGAACAGTAAAAAGTAACGGGCTTACTGCCACCCCATCCAGTTTGAATGAAGATATTGCCGTGCCGGTATTTGGAACAATTACATTATAATAATGCTGGGTGATACCAAAATTAGGAGTTGCATTCCAAAGCACCTTTCCGATACTTTGTTCTACTGAACTAAGGTAAATCACTTCAGGATCTCCAGGGTTTCCATTTCCACATGCCCCCTGCGAGGTAGTATATTGAGATACAAGGATGGGCTTATCTGCTTCAATTTTAAGTGGCGCAGAAGTAGCTGCTACCTGGTAATAAAAATTATTGATCAATGGCAGACCGATGGGTCCTCCATTTAAAGTAACAACTGTGGTAGGATCTGTCACACATATCCTGAAAATGTTATTGGTTTGATTACCGGAAGTAGTAGCAGTTAAGTATTTTTTTCCCCAGGCATTCTTGGGGAAAGCCTGCACCATATAATTATCGGAACTTGAAGAAGTGCCATTACAGGTAATAGATATTCTCCCGCTGCCTGAAAATACGGCAATTCGTTTACAGGCAGTATTACCCAGACTAATACTTTTAATAACAGATCCTGTGAGATCTCCCCCGCTTAATGGATTACCTGTGGTATTAAAAGTGGCCATGATATTATATATCTGGCCCTGGGTAAGCGTAACCTGGAAAGGAACACCGGCGGCATGACCAATAGTGGCTACGCTGGGGACAATTTCAACCACTGTGGTACCCGTATCTGCGGCTACTACATACATCCAGCAATTGGATTGTGTTGTATTAGATATGTTGGTAAAGTTGATACTGTAATATTCCTTTCCCAAGGTATTTGTTGGAAATAATATACTTGCCCCTGAGACACTTTGGTTATAAATATGGGCATAGGCAACAATTGGTTTGTCACTCACCACATGTATCCCTTTATTTTCAGGAGCAACCGATTCATTGAGTAAACGTGCATCCTGCGCACCCGTTTTAGGAATGGGAGCCGAAGTTAAGAGGGTGGGTACAGCTCCGCTGGTAAGTGTTTGGGTGTACCCTGATCCGGGAATAGTTATGGTAATAGTTGTAACCTGGTCGGTGGCAAAATAAAGGACCATATTCTGGAGGTTTCCGCCATTCATAACCTGGTGATATCCATATCCTACCCAAAAATCTTTTCCCTTATTGGAAAAATCCTGTGAGTTACCCTGTGAGTAGATAAAAAGGGTAAAAATAAAAAGCTTAACCTTCCACATTTTCTGCAAATAATTTTCTTTAAAATTTAATGGCTTGGTCAGAGATATATTTCAAAGGAGGAGACCATAAATGTAAGAAAGAATCATCATAATTAAGGACTTAAGCTGAAATTTATTATCAGATCCGCCAGGCTGAAAAATAAAAAAAGCTGTATAGAAATACAGCTTCTTGTTAAGAACCTTTTGGTTCTGTAACCCCCAAAGAAAACATCTTTACCGTTTGTATATTAGTGTCGTGAGGTTTGGAGTACCCTACCGGCAGCGGCATTATTATTTATATGTAATATCCTGTAATAGTCAGATCCAGGAATTACGTTTTCAATTTTTCGTGTAAAAGTAAAGGTGGATGGAATCTCAGGATCTGCTCTCATTACAATCCCCAGCTTATAAAATTGTTTTGCGATTTTACTCCCCTGAACTTTCCGGTTACCGTTATTTATTACGTTACCCATGTAATCCAATGAACAATCAGGCCTTTCTGATGACAGCTCAACAAGTGCTGGATGGACACCAGCCGAAAAGCCGAAAATCGTGACAGTCAAAAAAATATGTAATAATTTCTTCATTTGTTGCTTTGAATCAGTGTTAATAAGTAAGATTAATCTTACCGGTTAATTACTGGAATACACACAACCGACGGATGGGGAAAAATCAACAAGAAAAAAAAAGGGAATTTAATGGTGTTATTGAAGAAGCGGCTGAATGGTGTCATTTCGTTGTGGTTTAGTTGGTAACAGAAGGCCTGGGGTAAGCAGGTTATTATAAACTGTTCAGAAAAAAAGAATAACAGAGGTAATATCATTCAGGCTTTCTGGTACAAACATATATGTATTTTATAAACAATCAAAATATTTGCACAGTATAATTACGGTAATTTGCGGGTTTAGCGAAACCAGGCTGATTTGTTTGAATATATTCTATCAAAAGCGAAAATTGGATTCAAAAATTTCAAAAAATCTTAAAAAATTTTAACAATTTATTATTTACCTCCTTTTTAGGCTGATTTTCAGAACTATTACCTGTAATATTATTAGGTGTCAAAATGTCTGTTTTATATGTGAGATGATTAGTGATTCATTTTAAGACTCAAGAGCCTTACAAAATTTCCTGGAGGCAGGTTCATCCATACTTTAAAAATAAACCACCCAGGAGAGTCAGGATCCTGAATCCATAAACTAAAATCAATATGTTACAAAACAATCAAAATTTATGTTTAAATAAACTTTAAATTATGCTATAATTCAATGTTTTAACTTACATTAATCTATTTTTTATCAGTTTTATTGAATATCGTTGTTTAAGCAGGTTTTTCTTTAAATTTATATTTAATTTTTCTGAAATTATATTAGATATAGTACTTATAATTAAATTAAAATCAATACTTAACATAATTGTTTATAAACTATTTTTCTT
>JBKJUT010000113.1:0-5148 GCA_046590515.1 Ferruginibacter sp. | reverse complement strand
TGCCCTTTTAGGGCTTTGCTATTGCTTTAAAACAAGAAGCCCCACCACAAGGGCAGGGCTTCTATGTAACCGATAAGAAAGAAAGCTATTAGGCTAATTCAACAATGTTTAACAGGTTGTAAGCACCATTTTTTAACGAGTATTGAATACCGTTTACTTCTTGGAAAAATTCCATCGTCAAGAAATAAAGTTTAGTGCCAGTACCGGCAGGAACACCAGCAGGAGTGAAATTGAACGGGGTGTTTGTTCCGTCAATGGGCAAATTTTGCACTGGGCTGTATTCAATGGCACTCACATTGTTTACAAAATCCACATTTGCAAACGCAGATTTAAAACTAACGTGAGTTGCACCAGTAGGGTAGTAAATATCATTGATAGGAGTGAACGCAGGAAAAGCAATATCACCAGTTGGAATTGCTACAGTAAACGGAGCAAATACCACACTACCCAAAGTTGCACTATCATTGAAATCAAAACCTTTCAACAAGGCTTGTGCCATTGGGTCAGCAATTCCGATACCTACATTCCTTTCACCTCTTGGAGAAGTAGCATCGTAGTTTTTAATCTGCGTCATAATTTGAGTTAATCGGCTTGTAACACGATTATCACTTGCGTTCATCATCAAATTACGAACTGCATTGCGGAGCAATTTACCTGCACTTGCAGAGCTTCCAAACTCACTACCGTTTTCACGGGTACGTTGGAAATTTGGATCATTGGCAATTCTGTCACCAGATACACCACTTTTAGTTTTTACAAGATGTCCATCCTGTGTTTTGTAGAAGGTAAGATTATCTAATGTTCCTTCAATTTTTAGTAAGCCTTTTAAACGTGCCATTTTTTTATTGTTTTAAATTGTTAGTAATTACTTTTTTGTTGCGATACAGCCTTTACAAAATCTGTATCTGTTTCTTGCATTATACTTTCTGAATAGCCAGGGCGGACAAACTTTTTCAGCCCCACATTCCCAAAGTCCTTTTCTTTCCATTGATGCTTTCCGCATCAAATCTTCAAGCCTTGCATCAGTATCAAAATTGATGTAGTGCCAAGCCCAACCATTCGCAATAAGTATTTCATCCAGTCTTTGCCCCTCCACATATACCATTGCTAATTCTCTACCATACACATCAGTTTTCAATACATCAAACTTTACTACTTTACCCAGTATCAGGTTTTTTACATTCAACCAAGAATTAAAACCCCAGTGTTGTTGTAGTTCAGGAGCATCAACATTCAATAACCTTACTGTATGTTCTTTATCCTTCGTTTTAAGCACATAAGTATCGCCATCCTTAACTTTCACAACCCTTGCTTCTTCTTGCGAAAAAGCGGCTGTAAAAGCCACTAAAAACAAAACCGACAATATTATTTTCTTAATCACAGCACAAAACTATTATGCTTTTTAAGCCTCCGCAAATCCTCACTTCCGACATTTCCGTTATTGCCTAATTATTCCAACAAACACACTTTTACCACTCACAAAAACTAATTATCTTTGCAATGTTTACTTTATACCTCAAGTATGGGTAGAGTATAAAAAGAGTATTTTAAAAATGAATAGACTGTGTATTTATCCGAAAGACATTCAGATAATCACAGGCAAAAGCGACAGATATGGTAGATACCTTATTAAGAGGATTAAAGACTATTTCAAGAAGGAGCAACACCAAGTTGTTACCGTTGAAGAGTTCTGCCAGTATATGGGCTTACAATTGGAAGCAGTTGTTGGTCAATTAAGATAGTGTAAAACTTATCTTCGCCTTTTGCTTATGATGAGGACAAACACACTCTACACCGAACAACATATTTTCTTTTCTTTGTGGTGTGCTTTCACTTGTTTTAGTGAATTTTGTTGCCCAGTTGTTGCCCTAAAATATACCACTACCTTAGAACCCTTTACTATCAGGGCTTTGCAAAAACAGTATAGAATTTGTATCGGAAAGTAACAAGACATCAAAGCAGATCAATCAGCGAATCAGTTTAAAAAAAACCAGCTCCCTTTTACGAAGCTGGTTCTTTTTCATAAAAATATTTAATAAGCAAAAATTAAAATGTTTTTGCCATAGCCCGGGGTTCTGTTTCGCGTATCCAGAAACGATGCTGTGCAATAGCGGCCCTTACTCCTTTCACATTTTTTTCAGCATTGATAATGATACCGTAACCGGTCAATTCTTCAGATTGATCTTCAAGCATACCGGCCAGTTTAGTTGCTGCCAGGAAATCTGCTGACAATGTATCCAGTGCTATTGGTTTGCCATGGTTATAAGTTTCTTCCACAAACTGTACCGCCGCCGGTTCTGTAGTGAGGGTATCCGATGATTTTTCTGTTCCCGGAATATACACTCCGTCAAACATTGCTGAACAACTGGTTAAAAAACTCTGGTCTACTTTTATTTTTTTGCCGCCACGTGTAGTAATTTCACCCAGCTTACCGGCAATGGTTTTAAACTGCGCACCGTTTTTTATCAACATGGAAGTGACGGCGTTAAAAGTTTTATCATCTACACCATCTGCCACCAATACAGCTATCTGGCGGGTTGCAATAGAATCAATTTTTAATTGCTCCAGGTCCAGGGCGGCTGATGGGTTCATTTCTATTTTAGGGAGCGGTTCAAAATCCTTTTGCTTGCCATCGGCCGGCACTGAATGGTTTATAGGCTGCATAGGTCCTTTAGGTACTTTAAGTCCCAGCGCCTCGGCAACCTGTAATGCGAGGGATGAGTCAATCCGTGTAAGCAATCCTACCATTCTCTCCCTGATAGCAGGAATGGTAACTTTGCCTAATTCAAAACTGAGGGCTTTGGCTATATGGGTTTGAAAGTGGGCTGACTGGCTTTTATAAAATAAAGATGCCTGGCTGAAATGATCAAAAAAACTGCGGCTTCTTGCCCTCACCTTCGATGCGTCTATTCTTTCGCTGTGCGAAGCAAACCCACCTTCCGCCAGTTTTGCCTGGTAGGGGCATCCTCCACTCATGCTGTTGGGATGATAGGCTACCTGGTTCTCATCAATCTGTTGCCGCATGATCCCATCTCTCTGGTTATTATAGACCGGGTTAATTGACCGGTTAATAGGGATTTCATGAAAATTGGGACCACCCAAGCGTGATAACTGGGTATCAGTATAAGAAAATAAACGGCCCTGTAACAACGGATCATTACTGAAATCAATACCCGGCACGAGGTGACCAGGATGAAAGGCTACCTGTTCGGTTTCCGCAAAGAAGTTACGCGGATTCCTGTTGAGGGTCATCTTACCAATGATCTTTACCGGTACTATTTCTTCAGGTATCAGTTTGGTAGGATCCAGCAGGTCAAAATCAAATTTATGTTCATCTTTTTCTTCTACTATCTGTACACCGAGTTCCCATTCAGGGAAGGCTCCTTTTTCAATCGCTTCCCAAAGATCTCTCCGGTGAAAGTCAGGATCTTTTCCTGATAATACAGTTGCTTCATCCCATACCAATGAGTAGACTCCCTGTTTCGGTTTCCAATGAAATTTTACAAAACATGATTTACCTGCTGCATTAATAAAACGGAAAGTGTGCACACCAAAACCTTCCATCATTCTATAGCTGCGCGGTATAGCCCGGTCGCTCATCACCCACATAATCATATGCATACTTTCAGGCATCAGCGATATGAAATCCCAAAAAGTATCGTGAGCGCTTGCAGCCTGTGGGATTTCATTGTGGGGTTCCGGTTTTACCGCATGTACGAGGTCAGGAAACTTGGCTGCATCCTGGATAAAAAATACGGGCATGTTGTTGCCTACCAGGTCATAATTGCCTTCTTCTGTATAGAATTTTACTGAAAATCCTCTCACATCACGGGCAAGGTCAGTCGAACCTCTGGAACCGGCTACTGTTGAGAACCTTACAAAAACCGGCGTTTTAGTTCCAGGCTTTTGTAAGAAACCAGCTTTGGTATATTTAGACATGGATTCGTACACTTCAAACACGCCATGTGCAGCAGATCCCCGGGCATGCACAATTCTTTCAGGTATCCTTTCGTGGTCGAAATGGGTAATTTTTTCCCTGAGAATAAAGTCTTCCAGTAATGTAGCGCCACGCTCACCGGCTTTCAAAGAATTCTGGTCGTCATTGATTTTTAAACCCTGGTTGGTCGTCATAAACTGGCCATCATTGTCGATCGTATTTGTTTTGAGGTCCTGTAATTTTTTGTTCTCTGGTGCAGTTTGTTTTTGTTTTCTGGTTGCCATATATAAATGTTATAGAATGAAATATATTAACGTCAAAATCTATGCCTCTACATCACTCTTATTGCCTTATAAGAACAGGCTACAATAAATGGTTTAAATTTTTGCGGGTTTAATTTTCATTTACTGCACCATATTTGTATGCGTTATCTAAAATGAAGTTATGAACCAGGCAGACCATACGAAGATAATTCCTGCACAATACACAGGCAAAGAGATTGAAGCGGAAGCAGAAATTGACTTAGACTCTGTAGAGAAAGCTAATGATTTGTATGCAGCAGCAAGGAAAAAACTGTTAAACGTAAATGAATGGCATGAAGTGGCCGGAACTTTCAGCGCAAAATTCTCATTGGTGGATGTAGGAGGAAATGAAGTAAAGCGATTGGTTACGAAAGGAGATTATTTTAAAGTTTCAATTCATGGACCGGCAAACAATGAAGGAGATGGTTTTGATTGGGTACATGTAGAGGAGGTAAAAGAAATAAATAACCAGGATGTGCAGAGCACTGCCATACGGGTGCGGCCATGTGCCAATCCTTTCGGAAACAAAGATGAAATTGCCCATTTTTATTCGGAGGAGTCAACCAGCAATTTTATAATAACCAGGGAAGGCCGATCTGTGAAAGCCAGTATAATTGATCGCAACATAAAACCCAATACCAATGCAAGTTCCCTTTCTGATAAAATCAGGGATGTGGCTGTGGGAATAGGTGGCCTGGGAATCTTTTCCAAAATACAATGGCAAGGTTTGGCGGATGGTCTTATTGCCAGTTAAAATATTTTATTACCATTTTTTTAATGTGAAAGGATTAGCCAAATTGCAAATGAGTGCCACATTTTAAGAAATTTTGAGTATTTGTACGGGTGTAAATTATAGTAGATAATTTAAACTTTGGCTATGTTTAATTTACTCTATACCAGCAACTCTAC
>JBKJUT010000104.1:0-3391 GCA_046590515.1 Ferruginibacter sp. | reverse complement strand
TTTGATTATGGCAACAACATAAGGGCACGTGCTGCTGAAAACTTTATTCAACACGGAGGCACAAAAGAAGCTTCCCTGAAATACTTTGGCTTTCCAGGTTTTGTGCCTGCTTATATCCGCCCTTTATTTTGTGAAGGAAAAGGGCCTTTCCGTTGGGCAGCCTTGAGCGGCGATCCGGAAGATATTCGTGTAACCGACGAGGTTATGATGGAGCTGTTCCCGGAAAATACAGATATGATCCGCTGGATAAAACTTGCACAGGAAAAGATTGCCTTCCAGGGATTACCTGCCCGTATTTGCTGGATAGGCCAGGGTGACCGCGAAAAGGCAGGGCTGGCTTTTAATGAACTGGTTCGCACCGGCAAGGTAAAGGCACCTATTGTAATCGGCAGAGATCACCTGGATACCGGCTCGGTCGCCAGTCCAAACCGGGAAACTGAAGCAATGTTGGATGGGTCTGATGCGGTTGCCGACTGGCCTGTTTTAAATGCACTCGTAAATACTGCTGCCGGTGCTTCCTGGGTGTCTCTGCACCATGGTGGCGGTGTAGGCATGGGATATAGCATTCATGCAGGAATGGTCATAGTAGCCGATGGTACCGATGCGGCCGCAATTCGACTGGGCCGGGTATTAAGGAATGACCCCGGAATGGGAATAATCAGGCATGCCGATGCTGGTTATGATACCGCTAAAAAATATGCGAATGACTATAAACTTGATATCCGTACCAGGCTTAACAGTTGATTTATACATAATTTATTTTCGGCCGGCACCCTGAAATCCGGGATTATACTTGCATTAAAAAAAAAATATTTTTACTTTCACCAGTACCCTTAATCTGAATGATATCATTATTTAACTTTTAAAGAAATTATTATGTCGACAAGTTATGCAGAACCAAAGACCACTGTTAATCATGTACAGGCATTTTTTGAAACACATGATGTTATTCATCTTGCAAATGATGCAGTATATACAGATATGAATACAGGAGAAGTGACAAAAGGAAAAGAAGCTATTGGCAAGATGTTACATTTTATGTACCACGTTGCTTTTGATGCTAAGGCGGAAATTATCAATACTATAATTACGGGAGACAAAGCATTATTGGAAGCAAGGTTTACTGGCAGGCATATAGGCGAATTTGCAGGGATTGCACCTACTCAAAAACAAATTGATGTACCACTTTGCGTTTCCTACATGGTTAATGAAGAAGGATATATCAAGGAAGGCCGCATCTACATGCTTTCCGGCGTACTTATGCAACAACTTCAAAATTAAATGGGTGGTTTCAACCAGTATATAATTAAATACTTTTTAGAACTGAATTCCTGCCGGTTGTTTTAATAACCTGTAACCAGGATACCTAATGATATTACTGTAAAAGGTTTAAAAAAATTAAACTTTTTAACAATTCAACAATATCTTGATTTTAGCCTGTAACTGACTTTATACAGACCTGGTATAAATTTTATTTTTTATCTCACCTGTTTGGTAAATTACACTTGAAACATTGTATCACTTAATTTGCAAATAACGACTTCCGTTATTTAAAATAATAATGGTGTATTAAGTTGCAAAATTAAAATTTCAGGCGAATTCATGAAGAACATACCAGGTTTTAATTGTTTAGCACATGGGGGTGCTACCGGAAATATTTTAAGGTCTATGGATTGGAATACAAATCCACTTGGTGATCCAGCAACCTGGCCGGCTAATTTATGCACCATTGCAGGAATGATGCTGGAAAATCCTTTTCCCATGTATATTAGCTGGGGTGAGGAAATGACTCTTATTTATAACGATGCTTTTAGTAAAATTTTAAGTCCGGAAAAACATCCCTGGGCGCTGGGTCGTGCAACCCGTGAAGTCTTTGAGGAGCATTGGCCAGCAATGAAAGAACTGTATAAAAGAGGATTTGAAGGTTTTGCCGGCAGCCACTCTGATTATGTATTACCGTTAACAAGAAATGGAGAAACTACAATCAGGACATATGATTTTTCGTATAGCCCGGTGAGGGATGAAAATGATGATGTGCAAGGTGTGATTGTAACCCTGATAGAAACTACAGAGAAAAAAAATGCCATACAGGAGTTATTAGAAAGTGAAGAGCGTTTCCGCGACCTGGCCGAAGGCTCTGAAATTTTATTTGGAATTGCAGAAGAGGATTGCAATGTTACATACCTGAATATTGCGTGGGAAGAAATGACAGGAAAACCTATCAGCGATCTTCTTGGTCAAGGTTGGGCAGCTTTGATTCATCCTGAAGATAAGGACGGATTTTTATTAGTTTTTTTAAATGGTTATAAAAATAAAACCCCCTGGCACGGAGAATTCAGGATAAAAAACAGGGAAGGAGGATATAATTGGTTACTCACCAAAGGGGAACCCCGCACCTTGTCTAATGGCTCCTTTGGTGGCTTTGTCTGGTCAGGTATCGACATTTCTGAAAGAAAAAAGGCGGAGCAGCAGGTAACCCGCTTCAAATTTATGGTAGATAATGCCAATGATTCTTTCATCCTTATGAAGGAAGATGGCTCCTTCGAATATCTTAATAAAGCTGCATTAGAAAAGTGGAATTATAACCCGCTGGAAATGGCCCAACTCCGTGTGCCGGATGTAGATCCTGAATATGATATGAAACTGTTTAAAGAATTGTTTCATAATGCCCACAGGCAGAAGCTTCCGTTATTTGAA
Organism: Ferruginibacter sp.; assembly: GCA_046590515.1. Lineage (GTDB taxonomy): Bacteria > Bacteroidota > Bacteroidia > Chitinophagales > Chitinophagaceae > Ferruginibacter. The sequence goes on along the minus strand of JBKJUT010000104.1, from coordinate 694 downwards.
TCCCTGCACAAAAAGAAGGATGGAACTGTTTTCCCGGTTGAAATAAAAGTAGATGGACTAACCATTGATGGCAAGGAATACTTGCTGGCCATCGCACGTGATATTACGGAACGGAAAAAAGTTGAACAGGAATTAAAAGAAAATAAAGATCAATTACTATTTGCTATTGAGTCGGCAGAACTGACGACTTTCGAATACAACCCCATAACCAATAAATTACAAGGCAATGATCGATTCCGTAATTGGTTTGGCACATCGCCGGATAAGGAGATGACCATGACGGAAGGTATTGAGCGGATAAAAGCTAACGACCGCAAACGGGTAGAAGAAGCTGTAATGCATTCGCTTCATTTTGCTTCAGGCGGCAAATTTGATATCAGGTTTACACTTTTGGATTCCGCAACTCAAACGGACAGGGTTGTACGCGCCAAGGGCCGGGCATGGTTTAATGAGGACAGGTTAGCCTACCGGTTTAATGGGATTATACAGGATATAACAGATCAATTTGAGGCAGAAAGTGAAAGAAGTAAACTTATTTCAATTATAGAAGCAAGTGAGGAATTCATATGCTTATCCGGGTTAAATCAATATGTAAAATACATTAATCCTTCAGGGTTAAAAATGTTAGGCTGGAATACCTTTAATGGAAGGCAAGTCATTGAATGCGTTTATCCTGAAGACCGGCAACTGGCAC
>JBKJUT010000075.1:0-3696 GCA_046590515.1 Ferruginibacter sp. | reverse complement strand
GGCCAGGTTACAACAAAAAAGAAAGAATAGAGTTTTTTTCATAATTCCAGGAATGATTACCCGGATAATTCATTCAGCCAGGTAATTCTCAAAGTTATTTTAGATAAATTTTCCCATAGCTAAGAGTTCGTTAAATTTGCAATTCTAAATAAGTTGAATTTTAACCAGGATATGATAAAAATTACATTACCGGATGGTTCCATTAAGGAGTATCCGGAAGGATCCACCCCGCTGGATATTGCCAAATCAATAAGTGAAGGGCTGGCCAGGAAGGTACTGGCTGCGAGTGTAAATGGTGCAGTATATGATGCCACCCGTCCTTTGCAGGAAGATGCTTCTTTAAAATTGCTCACCTGGGATGACCAGGAAGCAAAGAGTACCTTCTGGCATTCTTCGGCTCATTTGATGGCCGAGGCAGTTGAATCCATGTTTCCAGGAGTGAAATTCTGGGTGGGGCCTGCGGTCGAAAAAGGTTTTTATTATGACATGGACCTGGGCGATAAAAAAATGGCAGAAGAGGATCTGATCACCCTCGAAAAAAAAATGAATGAACTGGCGCGTCTGAACAATCCGTTTCAAAGAAAAGGCATTACTAAAAATGATGCAGTTCAGTATTTTTCAGAGAAAGGAGATGAATACAAACTGGATTTGCTGCAGGGTCTGGAAGATGGCTCCATTACTTTATACAGCCAGGGAGGTTTTACAGATTTATGTCGCGGGCCACATATTCCGCATACAGGATTTATAAAAGCGATTAAATTAACCAGTATCGCAGGCGCATACTGGAAAGGAAATGAAAATAACCGGCAACTTACCCGGGTTTATGGTGTAAGTTTCCCCAATCAAAAAGAACTGGATGAATACCTGGTAATGCTGGAAGAAGCGAAGAAGCGTGACCATCGTAAACTGGGTAGGGAATTAAGCATATTTACTTTTGATGATGAAGTAGGACAGGGCCTTCCATTGTGGATGCCAAACGGAACTATCATAATTGAGGAATTAGAAAAACTGGCTAAAGAAACCGAAAATGCAGCCGGGTACAAAAGAGTAGTTACACCACACATCGCAAAGGAAAGTCTATACCTGACCAGTGGACACCTTCCTTATTATGCAGAGAGTATGTTCCCTCCCATGGAACTGGATGGTACTAAATATTACCTGAAAGCTATGAACTGTCCGCACCATCACAAAATTTTTGATGCAGAGCCTAAGAGCTACAAAGACCTGCCTTACCGGATCGCAGAGTATGGCACCTGTTACCGCTATGAACAGAGCGGAGAACTTTTTGGCCTGATGCGGGTGCGTTGCCTGCATATGAATGATGCACATATCTATTGCAGCAAAGAACAATTTGCCGACGAGTTCCGCGCTGTGAATGACATGTATATTAAATACTTTTCAATTTTCGGGGTTGATAAATACGTGATGCGACTGAGCCTGCATGATCCAGCCAAATTAGGACAGAAGTACGTAAATGAGCCTGAGCTTTGGCAGCAAACTGAGGAGATGGTTCGCCAGGTTTTGATTGAGTCGAACATACCTTATGTAGAGGTGCAGGATGAAGCAGCTTTTTATGGCCCCAAAATAGATGTACAGATCTGGAGTGCCATCGGCCGGGAATTTACCCTGGCCACCAACCAGGTAGATTTTAATAGCGGTAACAAATTCAAATTATCTTATACAACCCAGCAAAATACATCAGAGGTACCTTTAATTATTCACCGGGCGCCACTTGGTACTCATGAAAGATTTATCGGTTTTTTGTTAGAACATTATGCGGGAAAATTCCCGGTTTGGATTGCACCCTTACAGGTAAAAATCCTGCCGATCAGCGATAAGTTCATGGATTATGCAAATACTATTTTAAAAACACTTAAAAATGCAGATATTCGTGTAGAAATAGATGAGCGTAACGAAAAGATAGGTAAGAAAATAAGGGATACCGAAGTAGCGAAAGTTCCTTATATGTTAGTGATTGGTGAGAAAGAAGCGACCGAAAATAAGGTGGCAGTCCGCAGGCAGGGTAAAGGAGATATCGGCGTGAAAGACCTTACTGTTTTCATAAGTGAACTGATCAGCGAAGTAAAAGAAAGAAGAGCAGAATAAACCAACATAAAAACAATATTATTAATTAAAAAAAGTAAATGGCATTTCCACCAAGAGCACCGAGGGGAACATTTAATCCTCGTTTCAAAAAAGAACAACAACAGGAACACCGCACAAACCACATGATCAAAGCGCCGGAAGTACGGCTCGTTGGTGAAAATTTAGAACCGGGTGTATACTCTCTTGCCGAGGCAAATGCCCTGGCTAAATCTCAACAGTTAGACCTGGTAGAAATTTCTCCGGGTGCCAATCCTCCCGTTTGTAAAATCATTGATTACAACAAATTCCTTTACGAAGAGAAGAAGAAAAAGAAGGAAATGAAGGCGAAATCCAAAACCAGCGAGGTGAAGGAGATCCGGTTTACGCCGAATACTGATGAACATGATTTCGAATTTAAATGCAAGCACGCAGAAAAATTCCTGAAAGAAGGGGATAAAGTGAAAGCGCATGTGCAGTTTAAAGGTCGTGCTATCATGTTTAAGGAAAGAGGAGAGTTGCTTCTTTTAAAGTTTGCAGACAGGCTTAAAGATGTGGGTGCACTGGAAAGTATGCCTAAGATGGAAGGTAAAAGAATGCTTGTAATGTTTGCTCCTAAAGCACAAAGCAAGAAGAAAGGCAGTGAATTAGGTAAAGCAATTAAAGATACACCGGTTGAAGCCGCACCAATTGAAGTTGCACCGGTTGGTGATAAACCTGCAGAATAATAATTATTTTTGGTTAATATGAAAAGCTATCCCTCCGGATAGCTTTTTCTGTGAAAAGTATATATCATAATGGATACCAGTTTAAATAAATATATCAGCGATTCAGGCTTTTGCTCACGGCGCGAGGCAGACAGGTTTATAGAGGAATGCCGGGTAACCATTAACGGAAAAGATGCACACAAAGGTAACAGGGTAAATATAGGTGATGTGGTTAAGGTGGATGGTGAACCCCTGAAAATAAAAAAGGCTGATGTATACATTCTTTTTAATAAACCAAAAGGCATAACCTGCACTACCGATCAAAAAGATAAGACCAACATTATTGATTTTATAAACTATAAAAGCAGGGTCTTTCCAATAGGCAGACTGGATAAGCTTTCTGAAGGATTGATATTCCTGACCAACGACGGCGACATGGTGAACAAAGTATTAAGAGCCGGCAACAACCATGAAAAAGAATATCTGGTAAGTACTGATAAACCTATCAACCTGGCTTTTATTCAACAGATGAGAAGTGGAGTGCGTATCCTCAGTACCGTCACCCATCCCTGTCATGTAAAACAGGAAGGAGATAAACTATTCCGTATAATATTAACCCAGGGTCTTAACCGGCAGATCCGCCGGATGTGTGAAAAGCTTGGTTTCAAAGTGACTTCATTGAAAAGAATCAGGATCATGCAATTCACATTAAACGGGCTGAAGCCTGGTACCTGGCGGCACTTCTTGCCGCGCGAAATCGAAATGTTACATCAGTTGGTTGCGCAAAGCAGCAAAACCGGTGATGTGGAAGGAATGGGAGAGTAAAACTAAAATAATCTTCGTGGTATTTCCTCTACAAGACTGATTTTTTAGTACTAATAAGGCCACGGATATTTTGTAAAGCTGA
>JBKJUT010000064.1:0-4933 GCA_046590515.1 Ferruginibacter sp. | reverse complement strand
TTGGAATATAAATAACAGTGTGAAGCCGGATCCCATCCCGCATTGGGATCAGGACTTCCATTTTTTTATAATTCTCCTTAACCTGGTTTCGTGCTGGTTGAGCCGTTCCATAGAGCGCACACAAAATGAACAGGGCTAAAAAATACTTTGACATATATGAGTATTAGATTGCTAAAATTAAGTAATCTGCAGTTATATATGGAAATACAGGAACAGGTAATAGCGCAGTTTTATACATCTTTCCAACAGCGGGATGCCCAGGCCATGAATAGCTGCTATGATGCACAGGTTGTATTTTTCGACCCGGTATTTGGTTTACTGGAAGCTGCACAGGTAAAAAAAATGTGGGAAATGATTTGCCGCAATGGGACTGACCTGCAGGTCACTTATGGCAATATCAGGAAACTGGATGACGAATATTATACCTGTGACTGGCAAGCTGTGTATACCTACCCGGGAAGTGGAAGGAAAGTGGTTAATCAAATTCGTGCGCACATGCGGATGCATGAAGGGAAGATCATTGAACACAGTGATGCGTTCAGTGTACATAAGTGGAGCCGGCAAGCGCTGGGGTTCTGGGGTTGGTTGCTTGGCTGGAACACCTTCTTTCAACGCCGGATAAAAAATTCAGCCCACAAAAAATTATTGAATTATATGTCTCGTAACTGATCAGATTTCTTCCAACGAAGATTCACCGCTTCCCGTGTGTTCCCCGGTCCATTGCCATTTCTCATGTAAAATTAACTTACCATCCGGGCTGATCTCAGGTATGGTAATACACACACCTGTCTTTATTTCATGATCTACCGTTACATGATGATATTTCGCTGAGAGATGACCGTTTTCATCAGCTATGGCCATCAGGTGTCCTGTTAATACATTGCCCCCGGCATAAGATGCGGTAACCACCTTGCCTTCCTGGCGATAAATAAATATAGTTTCCTCGTTTACGTCACCCGGATTACTTCCTGAAGTTGAGCGGAAAGTTTTTTTGTGATATTGTATCATAGTTGCAAAGCAAATAAACAGTTTGTATATTTCTGTATGCAGGAATGTCTGCAGTGTAATTTATTACTTAAACCCAAAACTACTCACATGAACAGTTCTTATTTTGATTACATTAACTGGCTGGCGGTACTGGTTGGCGCGCTGGCTTATTTTTTCATTGGAGCTATCTGGTATTCCAAAATGCTGTTTGCCAATAAATGGTTGACTTATACAGAGATAAATGCAAATGATCCCGAAGCTAAAAAAGGAATGGCCATGTTGATGATTTTCTCGTTCCTCTGGATGTTTATCACTGCATTGGGAATTGCGGTTCTCCGGGCCCGGTTAGACCTGCACGTCTGGCAAAGTGGAGTAAAGCTAGGATTGTTCACTGGATTCTTTTTTGGGATGGCTGCCATCAGTATTTCATACCTGTATGAAAAAAGACCACTTGGCTTACACCTTATTAACGGAGGTTATACCATAATAGGGAACATTGTGGCTGCCATAGTTATTTGCGCCTGGGCTTAAAATACATGCAGGCCGCCATAACGGGCGGCCTGCATACCTTATTCAACTTTAGTAATCTTAATAATATTAGTAGGCAAGTGAAGGTGTACGGGAGTGCTGCCGGTATTGATTATTACATCATCTTTCTTTATAAAACCACGCTCACGTAATATATTTATCTGGTCATAAATGATATTGTCAAGACTCTCTTCTTCAGCATAAAAAAAGGCTCTTACTCCCCAGCTTAATGCCAGTTGGCTTATCAAAGTTCTTTCCTTACTGAATATATACAAGGGCGATTTTGGCCGGAAACTACTCAGCATAAAACCAGTGTAGCCACTCAGCGTCATTCCAATGAGTGCCTGTGCCCGTGCATCTTCTGCAAGTTTACACGCACTGTAACAAATAGCATCACTTAAGAAAGAAGGTGAATGGGGTTGTGGAGCGAGAATGTCTTCACGGTTATAATTGTACACTGTTTTTTCTACCTCCAGGATAATCTTACTCATGGTTTCAACTACCAGGGTAGGGTAAAGGCCGGTGGCTGTTTCACCGCTTAGCATTACTGCATCTGCGCCTTCCAGCACCGCATTCGCCACGTCACTCACTTCACTCCGGTTCGGCTTGGTACGGTCAAGCATGCTCTCCATCATTTGCGTAGCTACAATTACAGGCTTGGCCCGGTGCATACATTTGCGGATAATATCCTTCTGGATAACAGGCACCTGTTCAATAGGAACCTCTACACCAAGGTCGCCACGTGCTATCATAATGCCGTCGCTTTCAATAATTATATCCCGTAAATTTTTAAGGGCCTCAGGCATCTCGATCTTTGCAATCACTTTGATCTTGCTCTTGCGGTCTTTCACCATCTTTTTAAGCTCAATGATATCTACGGCTTTTCTTACAAAAGAAAGTGCCAGCCAATCCAGTTTCTGCCCGAGAATAAACTCCAGGTCTGCCAGGTCTTTTTCTGTTAAGGAAGGCATGGTCAGGCCGCTGTCCGGCAGGTTTACACCCTTACGCGGCGTAAGTATCCCGCCCAGGGTTACACTCACCAATATCTCTTTATCGTTTAGAATTTTCTGAACCATCAATTCCATCTTTCCATCATCAAGGAAAATGCGTTCCCCGGGCTTTACATCGGTAGTAAGATGAGGATAGGAGACATACATTTTTTGGGCGGTGCCCATTGTCTTTTCTGTAGTAAGAATAATTTCCTTTCCTTCCTGTAATGTTACTTTCCCATCCTGTAAATCTCCCACACGCAATTTTGGTCCCTGCAGGTCAGCCAGGATGGCAATATTATATGGTTCATTTGCAATTATCTGACGGATGTTGCCAATCACTCTTATTTTATCTTCATGAGTGCCATGCGAAAAGTTAAGTCTGAACACATTGGCGCCAGCCTTTACCAGTGCCAGTAAACTTTCATACGAATCACAGGCCGGGCCTACGGTGGCTACGATCTTGGTACGTTTCTGGGAATGGGCAATACCTGCCTCCTTGTCCATTTGGGTATGCAGGTATTTACTTAAATTTTTACTCATCTCAGGTTATAATTTGTTGGATTATAGATATTGTTTTGGCAGGCTTAGGTGGCAAGAATCTTTACGATGTCCATCCATTCTTCGCTGATCCGTTGCTTCTTTTTAACGGCCTCGTTTAATGGGATATAATGCATCTTGTTATTCACTATCCCTACAAACACATTGTGCTTTCCTTCAATGAGACATTCAACTGCATGGTATCCCATCCTGCTGGCAATTACCCTGTCCATACAGGTAGGAGAACCACCGCGTTGGATATGCCCCAGGATACACACCCGCACTTCCATAGCGGGCATGGCTTCTTTAATATGTTTACCCAGTTCCACTCCGCCACCAAAATCTTCTCCTTCCGCCACCACTATCAGGTTTACCAGCTTTTTTCTTTTTTCTTTTTCCTGTAAAGATTTAATGATATCATCCACAATAGTTTTTCTTTCAGGGATGAGGATATTTTCCGCACCTGTAGCAATTCCACTATGCAGGGCAATATACCCGGCATCGCGTCCCATTACTTCTATCACGAAAAGCCGGTCGTGTGAATCTGCTGTATCCCTTATCTTATCAATTGCTTCTACTGCTGTATTTACGGCGGTATCAAAACCTATTGTAAAATCTGTACCGGCGATATCTTTATCAATAGTTCCTGGTAAACCTATACAGGGAATATCAAATTCGTTACTGAATATTTGTGCACCTCTGAAACTTCCGTCACCACCCAGGATCACCAGGCCATCAATCCCACGCTTTACCAGGTTATCGTAGGCTTTTTTACGACCTTCTTTTTCGAAAAATTCCTTGCACCTGGCTGTTTTTAATATGGTGCCTCCACGCTGTATGATGTTGGCTACACTGCGGCTTTCCATGGGTATAATATCGTCTTCAATCATACCACTATAGCCACGCATAATTCCAGATACTTCCAATCCATTATGAATGGCTGTTCTTACCACGGCACGTATAGCCGCATTCATGCCCGGGCTATCGCCCCCGCTGCATAATACTCCAATTTTAGAAACTTTTTTTATCATCCTTTCTGTTTATTGTCTTTAGAATTTACATTCTCTCCGGCAGGCGTATACCCAATAACTGCGTTCCGCTCTTCAGCACATTCGCAGTCATGATGGCAAGTTGCAGTCGCAAGGATTTCTTTTCTTCACTTTCCGCATTAGTAATCGATAACTGTGTATAAAACGTATTGAATGTTTTGGCCACATTAAATATGTAATTGGCAATCACTGACGGGTTCAATTCTTTTGCAGCCTGTATAATCATAGCCGGGAATTGTTCCAATACCACGATAATATCTTTTTCAGGTTTGAGCAAACCTTGAGAGACAGGGTTCCCGGGTTCAGTATTTTCTTTGCGCAGGATGCTGTTGATCCGCGCTGAAGTATACTGGATAAACGGACCTGTAAATCCATGAAAATCGATACTTTCCTCCGGGTTAAAAATCATTTTCTTTTTTGGTTCAACCCGTAACAGGTAAAATTTCATAGCGCCTAAACCTATGATCTCGTACAGTTCTTCAAGTTCCTCCTGGTTAAAATCTTTTACCTTCCCCAGTTCTTCAGTATGCCTGCGGGCAGTAGCAATCATTTCATCTACGAGGTCATCTGCATCCACTACTGTTCCTTCCCGGCTCTTCATTTTACCGGATGGCAACTCCACCATTCCATAACTGAGGTGGTGAATATCATCCGCATAAGGCAGCCCTAAATTTTTGCATATCAATTGAAGCACCTTCATGTGGTAATTCTGTTCATCACCTATTACATAAATACTTTCATCAATCCTGAACTTATCGTATTTCTGCATTGCCAGACCTATATCCTGGGTTATGTATACCGAAGTACCATCTTTACGTAAAACCAGCTTTTCATCCAGCC
>JBKJUT010000305.1:0-4385 GCA_046590515.1 Ferruginibacter sp. | reverse complement strand
CAATTCAATACAATAGGAGACAGTGCTAAATTTACCGTTGTAATAAACAACCGCACCGGGTTACCGGTAGAAAAGGCCCGTGCCATATTATTCGGGAAGACTGTCACCTTTAATGACCTGGCTAAAAATTCCAACCGGGTGCAGACTTTAACTGTCTTAATACCAAAAACAGAAGCCGTTACCTCGCCATACTGGCTGGAAAATGAAATGAATAAGGGATCCTATAATATTGTAAACCAGCAACTGATCGGCCTGGCTCAATCTTATCCATACCAGGCCCACTTTCAATTTCAAATATCGGGAAATCAACATGATTATTATATCCCGGTCCTGTATAAAGCTACAGACCCGGTTAAGGGGGAAGCTTATCAACCCGTTCAAATAGTGCCACCAGTATTCGTCCACAGTTCTTCTTCCCTGGTTTTATTTTCAAACGATAATTTAAAACAGGAAAAAACAATACAATACGAAGTAACTCCGAACACTGATCTTTCCGGGCGTATCACATTTAAGGTTACCTCTCCCGTAAAATCAATACTTGTTTTTGATTCCACATTTAACTGGCCCAAAGGAGCAAAGAAAAATTTTGAAGTAAAATTAAAAGGGAGCGACTATGCAACCAATTCCTCTACCACAATTGTAGGGGAATTATCAGCCCCCGGTCTTTCCTCACCACAGAATACTTATGTTACAAAGATCAGCTATGACTACATTCCTGACATTTTTACCCTGGGGGTAAACAGGACCAATATTTTAAAAACAGATCTGAAAACTGATGGTGTTTCGGCCGGCTACATTGCCGGTGCCGGGGATAAAATTCCAGACGCATTGCAACAGATGGGCTATAGCGTTACACTCCTGCAGGAACATGATGTACAGCCAGGCGTGCTCAAAAAATTTGATGTGATTGTGACGGGTGTAAGAGCCTATAATATTCACACCTGGTTAAGTAATGTGTATCCTGTTCTGATGCAATATGTAAAAGATGGCGGAGTTTTAGTAACACAATACAATACAAATAATTCCATTGGCCCGGTAAAAGCCAGTATAGCTCCTTTCCCACTCGATATTTCGCGCAACAGGGTCACCGATGAGCAGGCTGAAGTAAAATTCCTGCTTCCGCAACACCCGGTATTAAATTATCCGAATAAAATAGCTGCAAAAGATTTTGAAGGCTGGATCCAGGAACGCAGTATTTATCATGCACAGGATATTGATCAGCGGTATGCACGTATCCTTTCTTTACATGACAGGAGCGAAGCTGACCAGGACGGCAGCCTTGTGGTTGCGGATTACGGGAAGGGTCGTTTCATTTACACGGGTCTTGTATTTTTCAGGGAATTGCCTGCCGGAGTACCTGGCGCTTTCAGGTTATTTGCAAACCTGGTATCACGTAAGCGGTAAATTGTTTCATCAATCACAAATCGGTTATGAGTTTTATTGACTGGATTGTACTTATAACTGTGCTGCTGGCCATAATTGCCTACGGTATTTATAAAAGCCGCACAACGAAAAACCTGGAAGGGTATTTCTTAAGTAACCGCAGCCTGCCCTGGTTCCTGGTGCTGATGAGTATAATGGGAACCCAGGCAAGTGCTATTACTTTTTTAACCGGCCCGGGACAGTCTTATTCTGACGGGATGCGTTTTGTACAATATTACTTCGGACTGCCTCTTGCCATGATCGTTATCAGTATTTTCTTTGTGCCGGTCTACAAAAAATTAAAAGTGTATACGGCGTATGAGTTCCTGGAAAAGCGGTTCGATCTTAAGACGCGCACGTTTACTTCATTTCTTTTTTTATTATCACGTGGACTCAGTACAGGAGTCAGCATTTATGCTCCCTCCCTCATTTTAAGTTCCATCATGGGCTGGAATATTTATTTCACCAACATCGTTATGGGCGGGGTTTTGATTATTTATACCATGTCAGGCGGTGCGAAAGCAGTTGCCTATACCCAGGTGCTGCAAATGATCATTGTATTTATATCCTTATTCCTGGTAGGTATTATCGCTGTGAAACTGCTGCCGGGAAATATGGGCTTACGTGAAGCAATAGCCGAATCTGGCCGGTTAGGGAAAATGAACGTGATTACTACGGGTATGAAGAATGGTCATTTTGACTGGAAGGATAAGTATAATATATGGAGCGGTATTATTGGTGGTTTCTTTTTAGCACTCAGTTATTTTGGAACTGATCATAGCCAGGTGGGCCGTTACCTTACCGCCAAAAGTGTGAAGGAAAGCCGCAAAGGACTTTTGATGAACGGCCTGGTAAAAGTACCGATGCAATTCTGCATCTTATTAATAGGTGTTTTAATTTTTACTTTCTATCTCTATCATAAAGCCCCGGTATATTTTGATGAAGGTACTGTGGCGAGGGCAAGCCAGACAAGTTATAATGCAGAATTGCAGAAAGTACAGGCAGCCTACGACCAGGCTTTTGCCAGCGGGCAGAGAGACAGTGCAGCAGCTTTAAGGCTGGAATATAAAACTGTCTTGCAGAAAGCGCTGCCAGGCCAGGATGTGAACGACAACAATTATATCTTTCTGAGTTTTGTAAAAGACAACCTGCCGGTAGGGTTAGTAGGATTATTGTTTGCTGTTATATTTCTCGCAGCCTGGGGAAGTATTGCCGCGGCCCTAAACAGCCTGGCGGCATGTACTATGGTTGATTTCCATAAGAAGTTTTTCGTAAAGGAGAGAACTCCCGCCAATGAATACCGTATGTCACAATGGTACACATTGGGCTGGGGTATATTCTGCATCGTAATTGCCATGTTTGCCTACAACCTCGGCAACAGTTTAATTGAAACGGTGAATATAATCGGTTCAGTATTTTATGGGGTTATCCTGGGTGTATTCCTCGTTGCTTTCTGGATCAAAGGAATTAAAGGGCACGCCGTTTTCCTGGCTGCCATTCTTTCGGAAATTGCAGTGATCACCATCTACCGGATGGACCAGATATCCTTTCTCTGGCTGAATGCCATTGGAGCTTTGCTGGTGATAGCAATAGCCGGGCTCATCCAGTTAATGATGAACATGAGTCAAAAAATTAATACCAGGAATTAAATCCTATTTTAATTTTTTCTGAAGGTCTTTATTCAGTTTGATGTAATCTTCGTTTTTATCTTCAGTAGCCAACTCTAAGGATTTCTGGGAACTCATCCTTGCCCCGGCCATATCGCCCAGGTCTTTCTGAATCTTGGCTTTATATAAGTAAATCCAGTAAGCTTTTGGGTTATCTGCAATTGCATTGTTTACATATTCCAGTGCACGGGTATTATTCTTATCAAATTCATAATAAAACTGCGCTGCCTGCCAATTGGGTTTTTTATCTTTTTTAAATTCATTGTCCAGTTGAGCCTTTAGTTTTTCTTTTATATTCGCGGTAATCGGTATTTCTACCCTTACATTTTGCCAGGTAATCTGTAATACACAACTTTCAGGTTGTATATTGTCAAACTGCATAGTAAAATTTTCGGTCGGATTTTTTACTTTATGCGTTTCAACTTTAAACCGAGCCACATCTTCTGATTCTTTGTAACCTGAAGTACCCCAGTTTTTCAATCCTTTATTAATAATTACTTCCCAGGAATCTGAAGTGGGGATAGTATAGATCACGTAAGTTCCTGAGTCTATTTTATTTCCTTTTATTTCTACCGGCTCACTAAACCTGATTTTAGTAGCAGCATTTGCACCAGTTCTCCAGATTACTCCATAAGGTACAAGATTGCCAAATACTGTCCTGTTGCGGGCTGCGGGCCGGCTGTATACCAGTTCTATATTTCCCATAGCAAAATCCTGCTTTATTATTTGAACAGGAGAGGGCGCTGGCATATTAACCTGGGCAAAAGTTAATGCCACGAAAAAGGAGAAAAGGGCTGTCAAAATGATCTTTACTTTCATAACGTTTGTTTTTAGACTTCAACTACCGGTTAGATAAAATATACTTTTACTGTTTGATAGAATAGCCTGTTATTTAAAAATTGTTGTTGTGTGCTTTGTTGTTTTTCTGAGAAACCCTGCAGGCCAAAAAGACCGGCAGCATTCCCTTTATTGATGGCAATTTCCAGGTATCCTGCCGAGTTAAACAAGGCCAGTTTCTCACCTTCATTTACATCGGCATAGGTTTCACTTATTTTATCAATTACCTCATCCCTTTTAAAAACAATAGTGAAACTCCTGCCTTTTCTTTGTTCTTCAAATTCCTCTTTACTGATATTGACGATTACATTTTCAAAATTATCGATAAAAATAATCTGTCCTTCAATCCAGTTACTGCCTAACATAGGCTTTAAAGGATTTTTTACCTGGATCGATACTTCAGCATCGCCCACCTCTTCAATAGATTTCCCCTGTTCCAGTTTGTTGAATGCATTTGCA
>JBKJUT010000284.1:0-10332 GCA_046590515.1 Ferruginibacter sp. | reverse complement strand
ATAATCCAAAGGCCTTGCCTTCATACCGGGGAGTAAGTGTAAAGGAGTTGTATTGATTGGGATTTGTGTAGGTGTTCTTTTTCACGAGGTCGAATTGACCTGCGAAGCTGGCATAGAAACCACGGTGCAGGTGATAATCCAGGCCCAACTGCATGGTGGTGGGTAAGCTTACATTGTATGTAGCGGCGTTGCTGGTTACTGTAGGCGTAAACATATCAGGATGACTGTTCAATACGGCTTTGATTTCATCCGTATTTTTCCCGTCAAGTTCTGCCAGGTAAAATTTTTCTGTGCCGCTGATGTTGATCGTATAACCACCCGTAGAAGATGCATTTGTTACATACTTTATCTTTCCCAAATCCAGTAATGAAAGGCTGATCCTGTACTTGTAGCCCTGACCGTTATTCCCGTTTTCTGAGCCGGGACGGTATTCATAAGTAAAGCCCAGGTCTGCGCCAAAGCCGCTCTGTCCTTTTTTGAATAACTGGCTGGCTTCAATATTATCAATGGTCTGGCCACCTGTACCGATATTAATAGTACCAGAAGCTTTTTCCAGGTAGTTGTTGGAAAGCAGGTCTTCATTGATTGTACCCTTCAACTGGTTTATCTGCACATAGTTATTTCCTACGCCGGATAAATATTTCAGCGTAAGGCCGGCTTTAAAAAAATGATTACCCTTTGATACAAGTGACCGTGCATAGGAAATACCGAATTCACTCCAGCCATTGGTGATGACCCGGCTGTTGCTGCCCGAGGAAAAGTTGTAAGGCAGGTCTTCACTGGCAGAATCACTAATCGACCTTAATAATGTGCCGTCTACGTCCCGGATATTTGCAATAACCCGTGCACGTGAAGTAAGTGCTATAGCCGACTTTTTCCCCAGGTTGAACATAAAAGAAGGGCCTAATACATCTGCATTGATTGATGCGCTCGAGGTGCCATTGCCATTCAGGAATTTTTCTTCCAGTTTATCCCCGGCTGCACCGTTAGTAATATCTTTTAAGGAAAAGGAAGTGGTATTATTGCCTACCCCGGCATTTACTGCAAAAAGGTTTACCGACCAACGGTAACGGCTCTCCGCAATGCTGGAAGGATTAAAAAATACCCCGTTAACACCTGTATAATTGCCGGCCCTGTACCCCGGGAAAGACTGCTGGGCCAGGAGCGGCAAAGCCCCGATTGCAAGAGCTGCGAAAATAAAACCTTTCTTCATATGAGTTTTTTTATGGATAAATCTAATACACACATTTCCAAAAACCTAATTCTTTAGGGGATAACTTTACATTTTTTAATTCAAATTTTTAAAACCGAATCATGCCTGTTAATTTTGAATTTAAAGCGCGTGTATCCAACCTTGTTATTCATGAACAACTGTTACAGGAGCAGGCACCATTGTTTAAAGGCGAAGACCACCAGGTAGATACTTATTTCAATGTGACCGAAGGCCGGTTAAAATTAAGGGAAGGGAATATTGAAAACTCCCTCATTTTCTATAACCGGCAAGATGTGACCGGCCCTAAGCAATCTGATGTGTTATTATATGACCACACTCCCTCCCCAGGTTTAAAAAATATCCTCGCAAGAGTGCATGGTATAAAAGTAGTGGTTGATAAAATACGCCGGATCTATTTTATTGAAAACGTAAAATTTCATTTTGACGAGGTAGTGGGATTGGGTCAGTTTATTGAAGTAGAAGCGATTGATGAGACAGGTACACAAGGGCTTGAAAAGATACAGGCTCAATGCCTTCAATACGCGGCACTCTTCAAAATACAGGAAGAAGACTATGTAGGAATCTCCTATAGTGACCTCTTATTGCAAAAGCTGAAGTGAGTTTATTACGAGGATTGATGAGGCGGGTACATTATGGCTTTCCGGTAATTAACAACTGTAAGGCCTACATGTGTTTAAAAAGACTATCTTTGATGTAGTTCATATATTTAGCGGCATTACAAGCCAGAGTTTATTGTAGACTTACCAACTCCCCAATAACATGTCTCTCAAAGACATATCTCGTTTTTAGTGATGAAGAATCTCTTCATTTCCGCACTAATTTTTTAAAAACATCACATTGTTATTTACAGACTTAAACATTATTAAGCCCATCCTCGATGCGCTTACGGAAGAGGGTTATACCAAACCTACTCCCATTCAGCAAGGTGCTATCCCCCACATTTTAGCGGGAAAAGACCTTTTGGGCTGTGCCCAGACCGGTACCGGTAAAACGGCTGCCTTTGCTATTCCTATGTTACAATTACTGGCAGTGCCCAGGACTATGGCCAGCAGTGGCCAACGTCCTATCCGTGCTTTAATTTTAACTCCTACCCGGGAACTGGCCATCCAGATCCAGGAAAGTTTTAATGCCTATGGCCGTCACCTGCGTTTAAAGAACCTGGTGATCTTCGGCGGTGTAAACCAGAACCCCCAGACAGATGCGCTTAAGCGCGGTGTGGATATACTGGTGGCTACCCCCGGCCGTTTACTTGATCTTATCTCCCAGGGCTTCGTTCGGTTGAACGAGATCGAAATTTTTGTGTTGGATGAAGCAGACCGTATGCTGGATATGGGTTTTGTACATGATGTAAAGCGGGTTATCACCAAGATACCTGCCCGGCGCCAGACTTTATTTTTCTCGGCTACCATGCCCCAGGAGATACAGTCTTTAGCCAACAGCATTCTTAGCAACCCTGAGAAAGTGGCCGTTACCCCGGAATCTACTACAGCAGATACCATTGAGCAGACCCTGTTCTATGTAGAAAAAGAAAACAAGCGCGCCTTACTGGCCCATATACTGGCAGACCAGAGTATTGAAACAGCACTCGTATTCACCCGCACCAAGCATGGTGCAGACAAAGTGGTAAAAGATCTTGTACGCATCGGTATCAAAGCGGAAGCTATCCATGGCAACAAATCACAGAATGCCAGGCAACGGGCATTAAGCAATTTTAAAAACAGGGAAACCCGTATCCTGGTAGCTACTGACATCGCTGCCCGCGGAATAGATGTGGATGAGATGACCCATGTCATCAATTACGAATTACCCAATGTACCTGAAACGTATGTACATCGGATAGGCCGTACCGGTAGAGCAGGCGCCAGCGGTATCGCGTTTTCATTTTGCGATAACGATGAAACAGCCGAACTGCGCGATATACATAAAATGCTGGGACGAAATATTCCCTTAGATGATAATCATCCTTACCATACCACCTTTACCGGTTTTAACCGCACTCCCCAGCCACAAAGAAGCCAGGGCGGAAACCGCAACGGCAGGCAGGGCCAGGGACAAAGTCGCGGAGGCAGCAACCAGGGAAGAAATAAATTCAGCAGTGAAAGGCCACGCGCCTTTGGCAGCAGGAATCATTAACAGGTAAACCTGTAATTAAAAAAGCCATGCAGTTGCATGGCTTTTTTATATTCAATTAATTTTTTAATAGCGATTGCCGTCCCGCTCATTGGGACGCCTGAAATTTCCTCCACCACCACCTGGGCGAGGTGCATTACGGTTTTCTTCTGCTTCTTTTACAACCAGGGGTTTTTTACCCAGTGAGATATCATTCATACTTTCAATGGCATCTTTTCCTTCTACTGCATCAGGCATCTCTACAAAACCAAAACCTTTGCTTTTGCCTGTTTCTTTATCCATGGCAACCTTAGCGGAGACAACGGTGCCGAACTTTTCGAAAATCTCCATCAGTTCTGCATCATCAAGATCGTAGGGCAACCCGGCTATAAATAATTTCATATTCGAGGTAATTTGAAACAAAAGTAACCAACTTCTAACACCCTTCAAGAAGGATTTCCATTATTTTTAAAAAATAAAATCGCGGCTATGACTTTTGCGGAACATGTAAATGCTTTTAACCGGGAGTTGACTTTTACAGGCAAACTTCCCCCTGGCATTAAGGTGATGAATCCCTTCAGGGACAGTGACCATGCGCTTGAAGTGTCTACCCGGTTTTATAACAAATATTACAGCGATCACCAGAACCGGCATCTGATACTGGGAATTAATCCTGGCAGGTTTGGCAGCGGGGTCACGGGGGTGGCATTTACAGACCCTAAACGCTTACATCAAGAGTGCGGCATTCCTTTCCCCGGGCCGGATACCCATGAGCCTTCCTCTGTTTTTATTTACGAGATGATTGCAGCCTTTGGCGGACCAGAAGCATTTTACCGCCAGTTTTATATTAACTCAGTTTGCCCCTTAGGGTTTACTCAAACAAACTCCAGGGGTAATGCGGTAAATTATAATTATTATGATGACCCTCTTCTTCAGGCAGCAGCCCTGCCATTTATTGTTGAAACAATTCCTAAGCAGGTAGGATTCGGCATTCACACCAACACATGTTACTGCTTTGGCACAGGTAAGAATGAAAAATTCCTGTGTAAACTAAATGACCAACATGGTTTTTTTGAAAATGTAATCGCCCTGGAGCATCCACGTTACATCATGCAGTATAAAAATACCTCACGCCATTTGTATATAGAAAAATACCTGGCTGCATTCAACCAGGTATTATAAAATATTTTAAGTCTTAAATTTTAGCGGCGGCCGGATTTCTTATTTTCTTTTTTAGCGACAGTCTTTTTAGGAGCCGCTTTTTTGTGGCCTTTTTTAGGAGCTGCTTTCTTAACTGTCTTTTTTGCCACCGGTTTTTTATTTGTGGCTTTCGTACCAGATTTTTTAGGAGCTGCTTTTTTAGGAGCAGACTTCTTTTTAGCACCTTTCTTTATGGGTGATTTCTTAGCCGCTGCCTTTTGAGCTGCGGGCTTTCGTGTGCCGGATTTTGTGGAAGCTGATTTTTTGGATGGAGCTTTGGATGCGGCCTTTTTTACTGCATTTTTTTTAGTAGCCGTACCTGCTTTGGGGTTGCTGCCTGAAGTGCTTTTTTTCGATCCCTGTTTTTTTGAAGCTGATGTTGATGAAGCTTTTTTACCTGCAGGTGCTGCACCGTTTTTGGCAGGCTTTGAAGTTGTTTTACCCGGGCTCTTGCTCGCATTTGAAGCAGACTTCCCCTTTCCACTACTACTTACTGTTTTCTTTTTAGCAGCAGATTTACCGGCAACTGCCTGGCGGCCGTTTTCCTTATTGCCGGCTGGTGCCATCCCGTTACTCTTAGCGTCTCCCGCATTTTCAGCCGAAATATTTACTTTGCTTAACGCGATCCTGGTTAAACTATCATCTGCAAAGTATTCCTCATCGAGTGTTTTCCGCAGCATTGCTTCGACATCCTTTAGTTCCATTTGTTCCGCATATGCACGCGCAGTGCCGTAGCTGCCTATTTCGTAATGTTCAATCTTCTGCGCTGCTGCAATAATAGCTGCATCCATTACTTCAGGCGCCATATCTTCTTTTATGAGGCTTTCAGCTTCTTTAATTATTCCTTCCATCGCCTTGCAATGTTGCTCCCCTTCTTTACTCTTAAACAGGTTGGCAAAAAAACCTCCTTCTTCCTCTTTTTTATCATTCTTATAATTAAGTACTTCTTCAATTTTATCCAGCCGGTTTTTCTGTTCCCGTGTTACTTTCAGATGGTCGCTTAATGCTTTCTTAAGCTGGGGATTGCGGGCTTTTTCAATCATTTTAGGTAGCCCGTTTATGATCTGCGTTTCGGCAGAATATAAATCCTTTAATTCATGTTTAAGTAATTCGCGGAGATCAGTAATCTGGTCCATAATATATTTTTTTTGTAATGCATAAAAAATCGTGCCGAATGAAGATTGATAATCAGAAGACCTGGTTATTATTCATTGACTGTATCATGATTTTATAATCTTTTATTTAGCTTAATTTCAACAGATCAAAATCTGACAACATGCTTCAAAAATTTCCATTCCTGGCCTTACTCATAATTGTGGCAGCCTGTAACCGCCAAAGTAAAAACGAAGTGGGTGATCCCATCCAGGCATTAAGTGCTGACAGCCTTGCCCACCATATTGCAATATTGGCCAGTGACAGCTTTACCGGCCGTAAACCTTTTTCTGATGGAGAGGTAAAGACCATTGCATACCTGCAGCAGGAATTCCGTTCGGCAGGCCTGGAACCCGGTAACGGTAACAGTTATCTGCAGGATGTGCCAATGGTAAAAATTACAGCTAAGGCTGCACCCCAAATGATGGTAACCGGCAACAAGGGACAACTTACATTGCAAGGCCGGGAGGATTATGCAATCTGGACCGACCGCACTGATTCGGTTGTATCCTTTAACCGGGATGAAGTTATTTTTGCGGGCTATGGGATCGTAGCCCCTGAATATGGATGGAATGATTATGCAGGCCTGGATGTAAAAGGAAAAATCGTTTTGATTATGGTTAACGACCCCGGTTTTGCGTCGGGAGACACCTCTTTATTTAAAGGCAAGACGATGACCTACTATGGTCGTTGGACCTACAAATTTGACGAAGCCGGCAGGCAGGGTGCTAAAGGATGCCTTATCATTCATAACACGGAAGCCGCAAGTTATCCCTTTGCCGTAGTTCAGAATAACTGGAACACCTCCCGGCTGCATTTAGATAACCGTAATAAAAAAGAATCGCTTTGTGATATTATCGGGTGGGTGTCGGGGCCGGCTGCCAACAGGCTTTTCTCTCTCGCAGGAAAAGACACTGCCCTTCTCAAAGAAGCAGGAGTGCGTGGATTTACTCCACGAAATTTAGGAATACAACTTTCTACCACCATGAAAGTGGAGGCATTATACGATGTTTCCCATAATGTACTCGGGAAAATAACGGGCAGCAAATACCCCGATGAAACCATTATCTATTCAGCCCATTGGGATCACCTTGGTATAGGCACCCCGGATGAAAAAGGAGATTCAATTTATAATGGTGCGCTTGACAATGCGAGTGGCACAGCCGGATTACTTGAAATTGCGAGGGCATTTAAACATATGAATCCCGCACCGGAACGCACAATCCTTTTTTTAAGTGTTACGGCTGAAGAACAAGGATTATGGGGTTCGGCCTATTATGCTGAAAACCCGGTGATACCTCCGGCTAAAACAGTAGCTAATATTAATATGGATGGTCTCAACTGGTTTGGAAAAACAAAAGATGTAGTAGTGATAGGCCAGGGACAGAATGAACTGGAAGATATTCTGCTGGATGAAACTAAAAAAGTAGGTAGAATAATCACTTTCGATGCACATCCGCAGGCAGGATCTTATTACCGTTCAGATCATTTTAATTTTGCCAAAGTGGGGGTGCCCGCTTTGTATATGAAGTACGGTACACAGGTTATCGGAAAAGATTCAGCTTATGGCTTAAGCACTACAGAAGCCTATACAAAAAATCATTACCACCGCCCTTCTGATGAAACAAGTTTGGTTACTGCCAACCTGGAAGGTGCTATCGATGACCTTGGCCTGCTTTTTAAAGTAGGCAGACGCCTGTCGCTGGAACATACCTGGCCTCGATGGAAAGCAGGTTCAGAATTCAAAGCTTTGCGGGAAAAATAAATAGGCATCACAGATGGCACACTTTTTTATTATACATAAATAAACATTTTCATGAACAACTTATTCAGAGGATTAATCGCAGGTTACGGGGCGAAAAAATTAGGTGGTGGCTGTTTCAGCACCGTTATCATATTCCTGATTCTTTGGTGGGCACTGGATAAGTGTTAACTGATAGGCCTGGTAAAAAAACAGAGAGGTTGTGTATCGCAATCTCTTTTTTATTAGGTTGACTTCAAATCTTTCTGATCTCTTCAGAGGAAAAGTGCCAGATGTTTTTTATGTGCAGGATTTACTGCCCGTTGGTCGGGAGACCAGACGGGGGCGCGCAGTAATCGTATGTGTAAGAGGCACAGTATACAGTTTACTATCTGATAAATCTTAAAATAAAACTCCCGGCTGCTTCAGACAACCGGGAGTATAAATAAATTCAAATTTTTACAGGACCCTTTCTAAAATTTATCGTACCATAAATTGCAGGTGGGTATTACCCCAATCAAGTGACACATTTCCATCGGGGCTTATATTAAAAAGCAAACGTTCTGCAGGACTTACAGTATTCGTAACCTTGGTTTGAATTCTCAACTGGTCGTTTTCTGATTTATAATCATAGGCACCCCACTGGTCCCAGGTTTTATTAAAAATTACAGTAGCCTGCTTTCCATCATATATAGTGAACAGGCTATACTTACCTGCTGGTAATACCTGACCCATTATGATTACATCTTTACTGGTATTAAAAACCGTAGCCTCGTTTGCACCTGTTCTCCAAATCTTTCCTTCCATAGGTTCAATGTCTTTTCCTACTTCCCTGCCTTTTAATGCCGGCTGGCTGTAATTGATTGTAATTTTTGAACCACCCGGAAGTGTTTGCTCTACTTGCGCCGGCGGGCTTGGTCTTTTACTTTTATCTTCTGTAGCCTGTGCATTGGCAGACATTAACCCTGTTGCCAGTAAGGCAAGAACCATTAATTTTTTCATATTGATTTATTTATGTGTTGGCTTATTTAGATGACTCAAAAATACGCATCTGCCATTCAATAAACGAATGAAAAACGGAAAGGTTCTGATTACATGGTTTTATTCTGCTATTACTTTAAACATAGTTCCCGCAGCCATCCGGTCTGTCAATTGCATGCCGTTTAAGATAGCTAATTCTTCCAACCTGGCTTCTGGCACTTTATAATAACGCAATGCCTCACCAAGAGTATTTGAATTGTTTAAAGTTTTCACACGAATACGCTCAGGCTTTTTATTCAGCTTTGCGGGATCTTTTAACTCACGGAAGTTCTCCATCGTGTTGGTGAAATAAGAAGAGTAAGTGTAAAAATCTGCTGTGCCACTTACACCCATTATCAGGTACACCGCATCTCCATACTGGATGAAATAAGATAAGGTTCTTATTTGCGGAGGTTGCTGCTGTTGTTGACCTTGCTGCTGCTGTGCCGGGGCTGGTTCACCCACCACTGCCAATGCACGTAACCCGTTTACATATAATTCACGTGATTCAATGGCACGTAAGCCATAGCCTTTTAATGCAGTGGAGGCTGCCTCCTGTACTGTTTTACCTGGCGCAAAAGTCATAAACATTAATGCCTTGCCGTCTTTTGGTGCCATTTGTACCCGTTGTGGGGTATTCTGGTAATTCCAACCCTGTGGAACCGGAAACTGGAATTTTAAAACAGGGTGATAAAAAATACTGTTTTCGAGGAATCCCTGTTTAGGATCTTCTCCATATACCAATCCATCTATTCTTTGCAGGTAAGAGTTTCTTCCTACCACTGGATTTTTCAAATTTAATTTAGATTGCCACTGGTTTGCCAGTTTAGCCACCGTTACTTCCCTGTCACCCGGGTTAGGGTGGGTAGAAAGAAATTCCGGTATTTCTCCTGCGTCACTCTTGGCTCCCTGCCTTTCAAGGGTCTGGAAAAAAGTGGCCATCTCGCGGGCATCATAGCCAATCTTGGATGAATACTCCACGCCTAATTCGTCTGCCTGCCGCTCGTCATCACGTCCAAACTTTAGGAATAATAGTCCGAGCCCCTGTGAAGCAGTTTCTGCAAATTGTGCCAGGTTGGGAGCCAGCACCACTCCGGCAATTATACCCAACTGTCCTAACAACTGGTTACGTTGCTGTGCTACACTGTGACGTGCAGTAATATGCCCGGTCTCATGACCGAGTACGCCGGCGAACTGGGCTTCATCGTTGAAGTGGGCCATAATGCCGCGTGTGAAGTACACATATCCTCCCGGTACTGCAAAGGCATTTAAAACTTCAGAATCCACAACCCTGTAATGATATTCCAGGCCAGGGCGATGAGATATCGCAGCCATAGCCTTTCCTTTTTCATTTATAAAGTCCTGCATGGATTTGTCATCGTATAATCCAAACTGGGCAATGATTTGCGGATCTGCTTCCTGCCCCATAGCGATCTCCTGCGCTTCAGACATAAATACTACCTGCTTCTTTCCTGTAACAGGATTGCGGGCACACTGGTTGAACATACCCATTGTCAGAGTGAGACAACTGATTAAGACAAATTTCTTCATGACTATACTATTAGGTGGTTAAATACAACAAGAAAGTATAGAAAAGAATTTGCAAAGATGGTACCAAAGGGATTAATTAGGTAAACGTTGACATTAAAAACAATTGACGGCCAATAAAATACACCGCCTCTGCTTCCCATAGGTATGAGAAGCATTCAAATAATTATTCCCGAACGTAAACGGTAAATAATATAACCGGATCCAGAATTTTTTGGGCAGATGTTACAATTGTTTTTTTGGAGGCAGCGCAAATGCTACCGCATTATGCTCAAAATGATCTTTATGGGAGCCATCACAAAATGGTTTGTTTTTAGACAGACCACAA
>JBKJUT010000169.1:0-18123 GCA_046590515.1 Ferruginibacter sp. | reverse complement strand
ACCCAGGTTGTCGGTAGTGATATATCTGAAACTGGTGATACCCCCTGAGCCTGCCGTGGGAGCAAACCGCAATGTGGCAATCTGGGCTGATGTTAGTACAATACCATTTGGATTGGCGGCAAGTACAACATCTGTTAAATTCGCAAATCCTCCCGTGCAGGTAGCTCCACCAGGAGTGGGAGGACAACTGACACTTAAGATGCCGGTGGTTGCCAACGGCACAGATGTAATGGTATAGCTGGCAATTGTACCATCAGCATCACTGCCTGCTAATGCAGCAATGGCTGTAGCCGGGTTGGTATTTGGTATGGCAGTGGCGATTATGTTGTGGGCCACCGGCGGCAAGTTTCCTACCCCCGACACAGGGATATTGAAATTCGCATTGTTGCTTTTGTTACCATTGTTATCAGTAGCTAAGTAAGTAAAATTTATTAACCCGGTATAATTCGCTGCCGGTGTAAACTGTAACTGCGTAGCCTGTGTGGGAGTGAGAACCTGGTTAAGCGTTACCGGTACCCCTGAAAGACTTAACACCCCACTGCTGCTGGGAGTCAAAGATGAGATTGTATAAGATACTATAGTACCATCCGCATCTGTCGCAGATAGGGCGGCAAGGTTGGTGGCCGGCGCCGTATTTGGTATAACAGGAACTGTTTTGTCATACGCAATTGGTGCCTTATTGTTGATAGTAATTGTATAAATGGATTGAGTACTTACATTGGAATTGTTATCAGTACAGAAATAAGTGAATGTAAATGAACCGGAATAGGTATCGTTAACGTCAAAACGCAAACTGGCTGCCTGGGCGGCTGTTAAAATAATGCCACCCGGGTTTGCCGTTAATACTGCTGGGGTAAGGTCTGTAAAACCTCCTGTACATGTGCCTCCCGCAGGGGTAGGTGGACATGATATGCTTAAAACGCCTTGGGTAGCTGTAGGAACAGAAGTAAGAGTATAAGAAATTACAGTGCCATCTGCGTCTGAGCCTGTTAAGGGCCTTATGGATAAAACTGCGGAAGCAAACGGAACTGAGGTATTAATATTAACTGATGTAGGGGCAGTATTTACTACAGGCAGATTATATGTTGCCGTATTACTGATTAAAGAGGAATTGTCTGTTGCTTTATAAACGAATGTGGCTGTACCTGTAAAGGATGGGTCCGGATCAAAGCGCAGGGAATTGGCCTGCACCGGGGTAATTACAATTCCGCCTGGATTGGCAGTTAATACTGCAGGAGTAAGATTTACAAAACCTCCCGTACATGTGCCACCGGTGGGGGTGGCAGGGCAGGCCATGCTTAGCACTCCCTGGGCCAGGGTGGGTACAGTTGTAATGTTATATGAAGATATGGTGCCATCAAGGTCACTGGCCGCAAGCGGAGGTATAACGGTTGCGGGTAGGTTGTTATTTAAAGTTTGTGCATAAATGTTATTAGCCAGTGGTGGCCGCGCATTGGTGGTTGTGGCAGACACCGGTATGGTGTAATTGGCCGTATTTCCGGTATTGTTACTTGTTCCTGACGCATTATAATTGAAGGAAACCGTTCCTACATAAGCAATGGTTGGCTTGAATCTAAGCCCGGCCGCCTGGGATAAGGTTAAAGGAATTCCGGATGGGTAATTGCTTAAAACACTAGCTGTTAAATCCGCATATCCACCGGTGCACACAGCGCCGGCAGGTGTGGGCGGACAAGGTATGCTGATTACACCCTGTGACGAAAGAGGCAGGCTTAGCAACTGGTAACTGGCTATGGCACCATCTACATCAGATGCATGCAAAGCAAATATCGGGGTGGCTGCATTTGTATTAGGGATGGAATTCTCCATAATATTGTTGGAAACCGGTGGCAAGGCAATCACAGGCTGGGTATAGGTGGCCGTATTGCTTAAAGCTCCTGAATTGTCAATGGCATTATAGGTAAAAAATGCACTGCCAATGAATGTCGCATTGGGCGCAAACCGCAAGCTATAGGCCTGGGTGGGTGTAATAATAATTCCGCCTGGGTTGGCTGCAAGTACTGCCGGTGTCAGGTCTGTGAATCCTCCTGTGCAGGCAGCTCCTGCCGGTGTTGCCGGGCATGGCATACTTAATACACCCTGCGACAATGACGGCACTGTCAGTATTTTATATGATGCTATACTCCCATCAGGATCTGAACCTATCAGTGTAGGAATGGCGGTAGCCGGGTTGCCCTGGGGTATGGAGTTATTAATAAAATTATTGGCCAGCGGCGGAAGACATTTTGAACCGTTAAAGTTTATGGAGATGGTAGTAGGATCTTTGGGTGTAAAGGTATTGGGATTATTTGAAGGTTCATTCGGCCCTCCTAATGGCACTGATATTCCTTTCAAATAGGCTTGCTGGTTTAATACGGCAGAGCCGGTGAAACGGTTAGCGTCTACCCGAACCATCATACTGAAACTATTATTGCCTGCTCCTGCAGATACATTGATCCCTGTGATGTTGACCAGATTTTTAGTGCCTCCATTATAATTTGAAATTGTAACAGCTACTGCACCACCAAACATACCTTGTAACTGGGTTTGTAAGGCAGATGCAATGGTGGTATAACTAAGCCTGTTATCAATAGTGTCACTGAATGTAAGATTGGAAACGGCATTCAGGCTGCTGTTTCTGATGGAGAAAATATATTGGAAACTATCCACCCCACATTGAGCTACTTCTACTACCGGTACCGACACCTGTCTATCCATGCTGATCCGGAAGTTACATTCGCAACCGTCCGACTGTGATACAGCTATATCAGGAATTCCGAACTGGGAAATGGCTCCTGTGGATTTATTAATGGAAAATATCCTGTCCTGGGTAGCTCCTAAATTGGCACTTCCATAACCGTATAACTCACCCCGCTCATTGAAAAAAAGCGATCCCAGGGTAAAAGGTTGGGCTCCGCCAATCTTGCTTAATGAGGGAGTAGCAGTGCTTATATTATTTATTTCATACAAACCAACCTGGTTGGTAGCCGGGGCCGGGTTTGGATGATACCAGGCGTATACTCTATTGGTAGTGGGATCAATACTTATATCACCCCAAATGACAGACTCTGATGCTGAGGGAAGTCCACTGACAGCCTTGCTGTTTACGAATGCAGGGGTACCGGTGGAAAGGTTGATAGTATATAAGTTAACAGGGTTAGTATTTGAGAGTATGTACATTAAACCATTTTTATCTACACCAGCATTGTTGAAATTAGTGCCGGAAGGCATACCGGCTACAGTAAAAGCAGTTGTAGTGTAATCTGCCGCAACCCGCAGCAGCACAAAGCTGGCAGCCGACCATTGCTGCGTCCATATATAACCGTTGTATTGCACAGAGGCATTTGTATTGTTGGCGGGTGAGACAGTGCCCGGATTGGTGATCATTATATTACCATTGGTAATTGATACTTTGCTGATATATGTATTAGGAGAGGGGGTAATCTGCCGGGTAAATAAAAAATCTCCCAAACAGGGAAACTGTGGCTGGGCGTAGGTTGCAGCACAAAAACACAGCAAACATCCCGTAAGTAATTTTTTCACTTGGATTATGGATTATTTTAGAATTTGGATTTCTACACCACTAACGTTTTTATGGTCCCTAAATTGCCTGAAGGGTTGCTTCTAATTACCGTAAATTTTTGACAACCTTAAATCCAGATGGAAGCTTTTAGTATGAAGGCTGAACTAACTGCTATTAAGAAAACAAAAGTGAGTATTATTACTTTCTGTTGTCTAACTACCTGATTGGTAGATATGGATCGTAGAATGGATCTGCATTAATACATTCCCTTTGACAATCCTACAGCCACGCAAACCCACTTATTGTTCCTGTCAAGATAAAATTCATAAGGTCTTCTGTACTCCTGTCTGGAGGATGGATATTTCTGCCCGGTGCCTGTGTTGAAGTTGTCTGTATCCATCGTAAAGCGGGAGATAACCGGGTAAACCTTTACCTTTTTATCAGTTCCCGGTGTATAACCATACTCCATTACCCGGGTAAAAACTTTTCCGATACTGAATTCCTGGAAGGTTATTGAACGGGTAGCCCCAGGCGAACTTAAATGATTGGGCCTGTTGACAATCATCTGCTTAAAAAGCTTTTCGCCGGCAGGTTCCTGGCTTACTTTAAAACCGGTGTTAAGTAAAATTGCAAACAATAATAAAAATTTCATATGTCTATTTTAAATATTGTAATAAAAATTATTTTGAGTTATTTAGAGGGAAGAAAATTTATAAAGCATTGTAAGTTCCATTTGGTTATGTTAACATGTTTTAGATTTAGAAGTTAGGTTTTCCTAAAATCCATAAGCAAGGACCGAAATCAGGAACAGCGGGTTTTTATTTACTTCTTCATTCCGGTCTTTGTTATTTTTTGAATAATCAATATTTACCCAATTTCCATCGCTTTCAAAAACAAACACCAGATGTCCATTATTTTACGTGTCAATTTGATTTTTACTTACACCATGTTGAACTTCTCACAATGCAACTTCCATCTGTATCCTTTTATGGCGAACTGTGCCATAACAGTACAATAGGAAAAAGTGAATTATAAAACAAAAATTACCTTCATTACAAATAATAGATAATATAAATAAGTTATAAATTTTTGTTGCCTAATTGGGGCTTACCTTTTTCCTTAGTAAGAAACGAAAAATTTATGATATTTAAATGAATTGTCGACCTCTCATCAACAGTTTGTGAACTGTTCCAGTTTGAGATTTACAAAAATATAAACCCTGCCATAAGTGGCAGGGTTTATATTTTTGTATTTAAAAGTGCTTAGTTGACAGTAATTATAATAGTCTTCCTGGAAAATTCTGTAGCAAGCAATTTCTGGTATAGCACAAATGTGAGCGAAATTACTGTTCCAACAGGGGTTCCCGCAGGTACTGTGTAAGTATCTATATACACATCTGCATTTGTATTATTTGAGAATCCCTTGCTTGTAATTAACGTTTGTGTATTGCTGCCAATTTTCTGGAAAACTTCCAGTTTATCTATTTTATCTGTAACTGTTAGTTGCGCCTGCAGATTTACAGTTGAACCGGCCGAAGCTGTTATATTTGGCGTGGTTGGTTTACTGAACACAATTGGCTCAGGTTGAGGTGCATCATTTTTTTTGCAGGAAAAAATTACCAGCGTGAACAGGGAAAGGAAAAACAGGAAATACTTTTTCATAGTTTAGGATTTAGATACTAAACGAAAAAGTGGATTAGAAAGTATCACGCGTTTGGATTATCACTAAAATAGTGCAGGTTTTGAGCTAGTTTTTAGAATAAATAGTTCTGAATCCATCATAATTGTCATCCGATAATTCTAAGGTGGAATTGTCAAGTTTTTCAATCATCATATCCTGGTCAGAAGGAGAGGAAAAATTCAGCACATTTTTGTATGATTGGTCGTGTATGCACACACGCGACTCCACCAGGTATGTGCCTTGCGAAGTCAATACCCCATTCGTATAAATTGAATAAGTATTGTCGCTCCTGAGCAGCAGGTTTATATTTTTACCGGTAGAAGCGGGTGTTTCATGGATATGATTGGCAAAGCCTCCGTCAGTCCGAACCCAGTTCCAGCCTGT
The DNA here is from genome assembly GCA_046590515.1 of Ferruginibacter sp. Classification (GTDB taxonomy): domain Bacteria; phylum Bacteroidota; class Bacteroidia; order Chitinophagales; family Chitinophagaceae; genus Ferruginibacter. The sequence continues at coordinate 12,539 of JBKJUT010000169.1, read as the reverse complement.
ATTAATACTTTGTTTACTTTCCAAAGCGGTATCAGGTTTTGAACATCCCCAAAAAGAAAGTACAACTAAAACTGAAAAAGTGAAAATGAAGTTATTCTGAAATTTCATAATAAGTGATTTGTAGGTAGACAAAAGCACCAGTAAAAATGCTGCATTTAAAAAAGCAGTACCGATTGTGCCTGTTAGTTCACCTTATATATGTAATCGATGTGATTGTATGCCCTATTTGTCGGTGACCAAAAAAGTAATGGGTTGCCGGCGGTAGGCATTTACAGCCTTGCCATCTTGAGAGGCCGGGATCCATTTTGGTCCTTTCCTGATTACCCAGATCACTTCTTCTTCCATCCCATAGCCGTGATTTGTTTCTGAGGATATATCAGATATACTTCCATCTTTTGACACAATAAACCTAACTATCACATTATACCTGCCACCTGGAGCGCCATTTTTTACCGGCACATTGGCCTTAAGATTTTTTTGCAGGTATGCAATCCAGGCAGTTCTGCCGCCAGGAAACTCAGCTTCAAATTCTACCCTGGAAAATACTTTACTAACAGTATCTGAAGGAGGAGGGGGTGCAATTTCATTTATATTTTGTGCAGTAAGGATGTTGTTTGCAAAAAATAATGCTGTGCAGAATAAAATAATTTTTTTCATAACCTTCCATTGAGTATGAGTGATACAAGCTGCCCTGTTGGAGTTGAAGTAAAAAGTCAACCGCGGGGCTGTTTAAATAATGCTGTGTAAAGAAAACAAAATTCTGATATGCACAAATCCGTTATTGTTTGATAGTTTAAATTGAGCTGGTTCTCTTTATTTTCAACAAGTAAAATAATTTCATGATGCAGGAAAATAAATGGTGAATGTGGAACCGATTCCCGGATTCCCCCTGGCTGTAATAAACCCACTGTGATTTGTCACGATTTTTTTTACAATAGCCAAACCGATTCCTGTACCTGAGTATTCATTTTTGCCGTGCAGCCTCTGAAAGAGTTCAAATATTTTACCCTCGTATTCTTTTTTAAAACCAATGCCATTGTCTGCAATTTCAATTATGTGGTACTCCTTTTGTTTGTTCACAACCGGATGTTGGATTTCATTTCCGGTCATTCGTTTAGCAGAAATTTGAACATGCGGTTTTATATCCTGGCGACTGTATTTTATTGCATTGTCAATGAGATTTGTAAAAAGTTGAGAAAGCTGCACGTGCGCCCCATTGATGATTGGAAGTTTTCCATAATCAACTGTGGCATCTTTCTCAATTATACTCAGGTGAAGGTCATTTTTAGATTCTTCTACTATATCATTTAAATCGCATGGCATAAAAATTAATTCGGTAGTGTTAGTACGGGAGAAATCCAGCAAGGATATAATCAAATTCTGCATCCGCTCTCCTGCAGCAATAATCCTGTTAAAATACTCTTGTGTTTTATCTGAAAATTTTTCTGTTTCAATAATACGTTTGCCGAATGTCTGGATTTTTCGCAGGGGTTCCTGTAAATCATGGCTGGCCACATAAGTGAATGAGGTAAGTTCAGCATTGGTATGTTCAAGCTGTATGTTTTTTTCATTTAATTCTTCAGTGCGTTCTTTTACTTTTTCTTCTAATTTTTCGGTAAAGGTTTTTTGTTCAGTTATGTCGGTGTTGGTCCCTATCCAGCGATCTATATTTCCCGCTGCATCTTTTACTGGGTAGGCGCGGGTTAAGAACCAACGGTATACACCATCATACCGGCGCAATGGAAACGTTAGTTCAAAAGCTTCATCTTTTTTCCAGGCCTCTTTTACATAAGATATTACTCTTTCAACATGGTCTGGATGATGTACTTTATCCCAACCCCAACCCTGCATTTCTTCAAGTGTGGATTTGGTATAATCATACCAACGCTGGTTGTACCAGTAAATCCAGCCTTCACTATCAGCAATCCAGGCGAGACTTTGAATGCTCTCGGCAAAAGTCCGGAACTGGTTCTCACTTAATGTCAGTGCTTCTTCTGCCTCTTTACGCTTTGCAATATCCTGGTACCATTCTATAACGATACCGGTAGTACGGGATAACATATCAATAAATTGCCGGTCTTCTGCCGAAGGTTTCTGGACTTGTGGATAATACAGGGCAAAAGTAGCAAGCACTTTACCTTTTGAAGATAAGATAGGTGTGGACCAGCAGGCATGCAAACCATGAGCAAGCGCTAAATCCTTAAAATTTTTCCAAAGCGGATCATGGGCAATATCCTCCACTATCACTTCCTTACCTGAAAAGGCTGCGGTGCCGCATGAACCCACACCATAACCAATTTCTACACCATCAATGGCGTCTATGTAGGCTTTAGGGAGGCCGGGAGCCGCCCCATGTTTCAGGTATCTGTCTTCTTCTAACAAAAGTATAGAGGCAAATATTTTATTTTGAGATTGGTTCTCTGCAGTGGTAGCGATAGTATTAAGTACAGCCAGCAGAGATTCTCCATTAACCAATTGTTCGAATGCCTGTTTCTGACCATTAAGCATGTCAGTTATCCGCTTGCGCTGTTCTTCAGCTCTTTTGTTTTCGGTAATATCAATACAGACGGCGGTCATAAAATCAGATGATACACCGACCCCCTTTACGAATGATACACTATTGCTTACCCAAACTACCGAGCCATCAGGCTTTAGATATCGTTTTTCTATAAAATATTTCTTTTTTTCTTTTACTCCCGTTTCGAATAAATCCTTGTTGAGTTCAGAGTCAGCAGGATGTGTGATATCCTGCATACGTAGTTGTAAAAGTGCTTCACGGGAGTAGCCTACAATATCGCAGAAGCGTTCATTCACATCAATAAACTTGCCGTTCATATCCACCTGAGGTATACCTGCCGCCACCTGGTTGATAATATTACTGAAGCGCTGTTCACTTGCCTCAATTTCTTTGCGGGCTTCCACTTGTGCGGTTGCGTTCACGATATGTGCCATTAATCTTTCAGGTTTTCCCTGCTTATCCTGTAATGGCTGAACTACCAGGTTGAGATATAACTTTTCTAAATTACCATCTCCTTTTGTATCAAGTTCCACCAGCAATTCATCGGCAACAAAAGGTTCGCCCTTTTCAAATACATTTTTAAGCAAATTGATATAACCTTGTTGCTCAACCTCGGGAAAATGCTCCAGGACTGTTTTCCCAGGAGTAATCTTCTTTCCTACCAATTTCTCAAAAGCAGCATTTGCAAATTCATAACTCAGGTTCTCCCCTTTAATGATAGCAATTCCTGCAGGTGCATTCATAAAGGAATTGTATAGCACCATCCGTTCATTGCTTATAAGTTGCTCACTTTTTTCAGCCTTTTTCCTTACAATTACCTGTTCTGTTATATCCTGTAATGTTCCGTTGAAACGGTATGCTGTTTTATCTTCCCCAAACCAGGCTTTTCCTTTTGCCCGTACTATTCGTTCCCGTTTAGTCTGTGGGTTTATTATAGTGTATTCTATATCGTATGTTCCACCTGATTCAAATTGTAATGCATTTTTAATGGCATCTGCCACACGAGTTCGGTCTTTTTCTGCCATCACGCCAATTGCAAGAGAAAGGTCAATATCATCTGCATGTGACAGGCCAAACCATTCCTTTAACCTGTTGTTTCCGGTAAATGTATTTGTAAGCGGATTAAAATCCCAGGTGCCCAATTCAGTGGCTTCAATAGCGAAGTTCAGTTCGTCATTGCTTTCCGCTAATTTTTTTAAATTATGTACTTTTTCGGTAGTTTCTATTACTGTTACAAGTACTCCACCTACCTCCCCGGATTCTAAGCGGATAGGGCTGTAGGAGAAATCAAATACACATTCTTCCAAAAAACCATTTCGGTTTAATTCCAAAGTAAAGTCGTTAAAACCTACGGGTGTTCCCTGCATTACTCTGTCAAACATTGGCCCTATGGTTGGCCATATTTCTCCAAAAGTATTGCGCGTACTGTTTCCCAGAGCTTGCGGATGTTTGGTAGTGCCAAGTATAGGGCGGTAACCATCGTTATACATTTGAATAAAATCCTTCCCCCAGGCTATGTACATGCCAAATGGCGAGTCGAGCATTATTCCCAGGGCCACTCGCAGGCTTTGCGGCCAGGTTTCAAAACCACCAATGGCTGTTTTTGACCAATCGAATGAACGGATAAGTTCTCCCATTTCACCACCGCCGGATAAAAGCACTGGTATTGATTTGTCATTCACTTTCATAAAAATTACTGAATGCCGGCTGCATTTATTTAAGGTGGTGATTTAAAAATGTGGTTTTAATAGGAAAGAAATACAGGATAATCAATGGCAGCGACTCCAGGTGAAAAGGCCTGGCCTGCCGTGTATTATTTTTTGGCAAAGTAATCATGCTAAGGTGGGTGATTACCAAATGTACAAATAAAATGGTTTCAGTTGGCGGTCTTAAATCAGAAGTTATTCTACAGGTTTCCAGATTTCGTATGACTGGGTTTTTCCTGATAACATACTCAGAATTTCCATTAAGTATTCATGTTCCGGTTTTCCGCTTTCCTCCAGCATTTGCTTGAGGCTCATATTGCCAAGATCAAATAGTTCTGTAAGGTTTAACTTCCATCCTTCAGTCTCTTTATAAAAATGAAAGAAAACATTAGTGCCTTGCTCTTTAACCAATAATTCTCCGGTAGCAAAATTTGCATGAACACTCACCTCACCTACTGAGTTATTGACAACACTGTTTTTACCTACCATGCCGTTTTCTATCGCGAAAATAAACGCGTCTGCACCTTGCATAGCTGATATCTGTTGTTTGGTGGCTCTCGACCTGATCCCCAATACAGTTATTTTATCTACTAACGACATGCCGGCAATTGTACTGCTGTCTGCAGTTTTAACTGCTGAAAGAATAGTCTTGTAATAATTAATAGTTTTGTTATCGATTGAATGTAAGGCCTGCTCCGGCAAGTCATTTAATATGGCTGATTTATATTTTTCAAATATTTTCCTGACCTCGATCTGATCGTCTGTCTGACCAAAAACGGAAGTGAATGTTACGAAAGAAAATAATATTCCAAGTGTATATTTCATCATAAGTGGTTGTTTAAATATCTGCCAGCCTGGCCAGGCTGGAGCAGTTGATTTATTAAATTTTCCTTTTGCCGGCTATTAATAATGCAGTAAGAAACGAAAAGTTAATGATTCACAAAAAAATATTTAGAAGGATCCAGGGTTGTGCAGATTAATATAATCATCTATTTTAAAGTTGCCCACCCTCCTTCGGCAATGCTTACTTTTAAAATTTATTTTGTGGACCTGCCTGCCAGAAATCGATGTGCTTATCTATAGATATAAATAGTTTTAAAATTTAATTACCTGTTTGCACGACTGACTACCCTATAAAGCATGGAAAAATTGGTTACCGCCATCAAAAACATGGGTATTCTTCTCCATAACATATCGGTCATGATAAGTTTTTCAATCAGGTCTTTAGAAAACGCCAGGTCTAATTTTGCCTGGATAGGAATCTGGATCGTTATGGTTGATACCAAACAGATTAAATTAAAAAACAAAGCTAGGAAAACCATCCACTTTGGAACGGCTAATGGCCGAAACCATAATAAGAGTATTTGAGGAATAAAAGACAGGAAGAAAAATACTACGAATAATGGAATAATAAGTGCACTATCAACCTGGTGAAATTTGGGAAATTCTTCTGCGCCTACCCAGCGCCATGTTTTATAAGCCACGAGAGAATTGACTATACCTCCTCCGAATACATAAAAAGTAAGTAAGATATAAATTGAAAATACAAGGCTTGAAAATTTATTTTTATAATTCATATTCTATTTTTTAAGATCAAAATATACCTGCCCTGACTAAAAAATGAAATTAGCTGCTCAACAGGTTAACCAGTTTCCACAAAGGTTAAAACTGAAAATAAATAAACTGTTCGCCGCTGCCCTGGGAAATAGCAATCATAAAAAACATGAATGCCCACACAAATCCGAGGATCCAGGGAGAAGTTCTGTCTGAAACGGCTTTCATAGATGTGTTTCTCAACAGCCAATGGCAGATAAACAGCAGGCCGGTGAGTGTAAATACTTTTATAATATCAAAGGAAGACAATATTTTTTCACCACCGCTATTAATTGTAAGCATGGAATACAGAATTTTTTTTGCAGCAGAAAATTCTCTTGCCCTGAAGAACACCCAGGTTATATTTACCAGAGTGTAGGTGAGGAGTGCCAGTAGTAAGCCGTTAAAAGCGTTTATTTTTATATTGAACTTGCCCCGAAGCATACGTTCCACTACTAAATATATTCCATGCAGTGCGCCCCAAACCACGAAAGTCCAGGCTGCACCATGCCATAATCCCCCTAACAGCATTGTGATCATAAGAGCTGAATACATTCGGACAACACCGTGTTTGTTACCGCCTAATGGAATGTATAAATAGTCCCGGAGCCAGGTGGATAAAGTAATATGCCAACGTCTCCAAAAATCAGAGAAGCCGATGGCGGCATAAGGATATCTGAAGTTGTCTGGTAAAAATATTCCTAACATCAACGCAATACCGATTGCACAGGTGGAGTAACCTGCAAAATCGAAAAAGATCTGGCCGGAAAAAGCAAGTGTGCCCGTCCAGGCGTCCCATCCGTTTAAAATACTTTTTGAGCCGAAAACGCTGTCAGCAGTTTCAGATAATAAAGTATCTGCCAACACCACTTTTTGGAAAAGTCCTATTGTTAATAAAAATAAACCCCAGACAAATTGGTTTATGGTTGCTTTTTTCTCTTCGTAAAATTGCGAAATTAAATCCTGGCCTCTGACAATAGGCCCGGCTACTAATTGCGGGAAGAATGTAACATACAAGGCAAAATCCAGGAATGTCCTCGCGCGCTCTGTACGCTGTAAATACATGTCAATGGTATAAGACATCGTTTGAAAGGTGTAAAACGAAATTCCCATGGGCAGGATGATATCCATAGGCTGAGCTTTATAACTATACCCATAAGTATTTACCACTGAAGTAAAATTATCCAGCATAAAATCCCGGTATTTAAAAAAAAATAAAAATCCCAGGTTTATGACCATACTGAATAAAAGCCAAAGCTTACGCCGGCGTGGATTCTCTTCTACCGATAGTTTATTGCCGGCAATCCAGTCTACCACAGTTGATATCCAAAGAAGGATAACCAAAGGTGGGTTCCAGAGGCCATAAAAGATATAACTGGAAAAGAGCAACATTCTTTTCTTATTCGTCCAGCTGAAAAGTTTTGAATAATATAAAAGCAGGACAATGACTAAAAACACTACGAAACTTAAGGAATTAAACAGCATATTCAGTTGGCTTTGAGATTAGGTAATGCATTGTCTTTCTTCATTATTTTCACTATTTCAGTAGTGAAAATTTTTGCATCACTTGCAGATAAATGAGACCATTCCGGGCATGAGAGGTTTTTAAGCTGGTCATAGTCTTCATAATAATATGCCCTGGCATTGGTGGCTTGTACCAGGTAATCCCAGAATGCTGTCCGGGGTAAAAATTTATCTTCCCCTTCCTTAAGCCAGCCGCTGGAAGGGCATCTCAATAAAATAAGGTTACCGCCACGTTTCCTGAATATCTCTGCATCGGCAGCGAAATATTTTGTGGTAGCTTCTTTTTGCGGAGGTTTTTTATTACTTGAGATAAATTCTTTCCATACCCTCTGAATTGAACTGGCAAAGGCAGTGTCCGATGAAGTTTTTTCATACATAGGATTGTTCCGGTCTTCTTCTATATATCCAAATGCATTAAAGGGAGGTTCCGGTGGTTTCCCTGTTCTGTTGTGGGAAGGGATAGATTTCAACAAAGATTTTAAATCTATATCATCCGACCAGCCTTCTTCACTCCTGGAAACGAAGACGAGGTTTTTTTGCAGTGGCATAGATAACCAATGATTGAATCGTTGGGCGTAGGTTCTGTCGTGGTAATATTTAACCCGGGTTAGGGGCCGTTTCCACGGACTTGCCTCCGGAAAGGTGGTGGAAAAAAATATACCAGGAGTTACACCCACCAGGATAGTTCCATTGAATTTGGTTTTGTTAACCAGGTCATGAAAAACAGGGATAGGAGAGCTGCCTGCACAGGCCAACTGGATGGGACGCATACCCGTTTCTTTCTGCCAGGTATTAAGTTCAATATCATATAATACCCTTGATGATCCGATCAGCACTACATCCTTATTAGATAAGTCTTTCAACCGGTCGCGTTGCACAGCCCAAAGGTTTTTATCATCATCAAGATCAGGAATCTTGCCCCGGCTTCGCCAATACAATTCCCAGGTTGTAATGCTGATGACACTTAAGGTCAAAGCAATAATGAGAGACAATTTCAGATTCATAAAGCCTGTATTTAGGAAATAAAATTTGTAGAATTATTAAGATTGCAAACGTTCCCGGAAACATTGAACTACAATTAAAGTATTTGGTATATTAATATTCAGTGATCACTATAAAACTTATTACATGATAATTAACTATTAAGTAAAATAAATATATAAAATATATTTGATTTTAATTACCTAATTATATTTTTAGAGAAGGTGAGTTTAAGGATAAATACACTTTGGCGAAATGCAGTGTTCGCTGGTTAAAGGAGACACAATACTGGAGGTGGCCTATTTTTGCAGATTTAATTCAGTTTACTGAAGTATGCAGTTATGAGGTATTGGAAAAATAAAGAAGATGAATAGCCATTGACTATAAAATAAATCCAGGCATAGTGCCTGGATTTTTATTTTTTTTTTAAAGAGACTAATTAAAATGCTTATTCATGAAAGCAAGTAATTGGTCGTCGCTCATTTTGTTAGAAGTACTGTCGGATGATACTGCATTTTTGTATTGTGCAGTATCGGCCAGGAATTTAATGAATTGCTCCTGGATCTGCCCGGTACCCGTTACGTGCACTTCATCCATGTTTGGAATTTTATTTACTATTTCCTTGAAGTATTTTTGTGTTAAGTGAATCTGCTGGTTGTTGGCGGTATATTCACTTGAATTATTTCCCCCTGCGCCCATAGTAACACGGTCCAGGATCACAAAGTCTCCGTTATCTATATTTTCTCTTCCTGTAATGATGGCATCCTGGGTATCCATCCAAATACCGAATTGTTTCTTATTTTTTTCTGACATTTTTTTTCTTTTAAAGGTAGGCAATAAAATATTGAACCTGACTTTTATAAATCCGTTATCAGCCAGATGCGCAGAAGGTGTGAGTATTGGGGGTTATTTATCTTTCCGAAGTAACCTCAGGTAACTTTTCATCAAATGCTTTTGAATCAATAGCTAGTATCCTGTTTTTATAAATTCTCATTTGGTTTAAGTTTCCCAAGGCCATTTCAATATTATATTTTGCAAAGAGGAAATCAACATCTTTGTTATCTTTCAAAAGATACCTGTCTGCAATTATGCCCGGGTCAGTGAATTGTCCAACCTGGATATAGTTGTTTGCCAATTGCAGTTCGGCATCTCTTGTTTCTCCTTCTTTGATAATCTTTTCTTTTAAGAAATGTATATCGCCATACAAATTTTCCTTTAGACCCCTGATTTTGTACAACGACATTGAGACCTGAATGACCCAATCACTGTAACCGGAGCGTTCCATCATTAGTTGTTGCTCGGCCTGCATCCGGATCGTGTCGCCTGTAATATTGTACAGGTAAGCGAGGGCGATATGAGGGGCAATTTTAGTTTCAATGCCGGGATAATTGCCGATTGATCGAATCAGGCCATTTAAAATATTGGTTGCCTGTGGATAGTTTGTATTTACGATGGCTGCAATATCCTTGTCGGGGATACCGGTAGCTTTTAACAAAACCGTTTCCGCTTCATCTAAATGATTAAATAAAGCGTATACGGCTGAATGGTAGGGGATCAAACCCATGTAAACTTTGTTGGATTCTGATTTGTTTTCAATGGAGGCAATAGCCTTTTCTATGTGGCTTAATGCAGATTTGAAATCTTTTTCATTTACAGCGTATTCCATTTTCTCTATGTAACCATCCAGTTCTCCTGGGCCATTCATTAATTGGCCAGCTTTATATTTCTTTTTAGTTGTTACATTCCCGTTTTCATCCCACCAGGTCCATTCTCCCTCCTGCAACCCGTTTATAAATCCGCCTGTCATTTTTTGATTGCCGTTCTCATGCCATTCTTTCCATATGCCTTCATTTATTTCTCCTTTTAGTATTCCTTCCTGTTTCTTTTTACCGTTCTCATAGAACCATACCCATATACCATCCGCAATACCTGCATGGTAGATTCCTTTTTTATTGAGCGTACCTTTTTCTGTCCACCAGGTAAATTCACCTTCTTCCTTGCCCACTACATATCCACCTTGCCTGAGTTTGTTGCCGTTTTCATACCAGGCAGTCCAAATGCCAGATTTCTGTGCCTGCAGAATTTCACCCTCCACCTGTTTCACGCCGCCTAGGTACCAGCTTTCAATCTTCCCTTCTATCTTCCCGCTTTTATATTCGGTAGATGTGTGTTTTGCTTTATTGTCAAAGTAGGTGAGCGCATGTCCGGAAAAAGGAACAGCCTTATTTTTTTCATAAAAAAGCCCGGCTTTATTTACAAGCTGGCTGGCATCCACTTCCTGACCCAGGCAACAGGTAGATACCAAAATTGCTGACAACAGCAGTCCTGCTGATTTTTTCATTTAAATTATTTATTAGTCGTTGGCTCTCCAACACAAGACTGCTAACGATTGGTGCCTGTCTTTTGTGCACTGTTGTAATCAGTTATCACCCAGGTGAAAAAGACAGCAATAGCGAATGCCAGGTAAAAATTCCGGGATACATCTCCCTCCATATTGCCAAGATAGAAGGCCACTGCAACCAGGGCCAGTGAAACAATCAATTCTATGATTCCATGAAGTTTAAAGGATATTATTTTAAAAATGCCTAATTCAAATTTCGTTGACATCGTTAACAACAGATGTATAAAGGCTAATGCATACGTAAATTTGGAAGTATATGCGGGAAGTGCAAACAGGGTAGGTGATAATAAAAGGAATAAAACAACTCCATAATCTATTGCACCGTGAATTCTTGAATCTAGTTTCATATATTTTTAATTAAAAGTACTGAATTTTTGCCGGCCCTGTAACAGTGTATAGACTTCGTTTTATTGCATCCCCAGGTACATTTATGACCTGTGAGAAGCCCTGGCTTAGGGTTGCATGTATTAAGATTGATATGATTAGTATGGCTTCACCCCGGGGTTACTCCATCTTACAAAACTCCGGGATATTCTGAAATTGCTGTTGATATATTTATATAGTGCCATTCTATTTTTTTCTCACTGCATCAACTGCTTTTAGATAGGCGATCATCTCTTTAGAGAAAAAACTGGAATCATCTTTTCTTTTGTAGGTTTTTCCTGTTTTCCTGTCGAGGATATAATAGCGATAACTTATAGTGGTCGTATATTCCTGTCTTCCTTTAGCATTTGTCATACTGGTTCTTTCACGCTTCATATCGCCATCCATCAGGTACCTGTACTTTTTTACATCACGGTAGGTTGACGTCACATCTTCCATAGTACCGGTTACAGAATTACCAGGATATGCCGCGAAGTCTTTCACCACCCACTTATCATAATTTTTTTTGCCGTGTAATATACCAATGATCGTGAAGTCTTCATTAGCCATGTCCGGTGGAATTTCGCCGGAAGCGACGGTAATGGATTTAGCAGCGCCCTTGGTACTCCCGCAAGAGGCAAGAAATCCCGTAATAATTATAAGTGCTAATAATGCATGGATCTTTCTCATATAAAGAATTGTATTTTAATTTATAGTTGTAATTGAATATTGAGTGATAAACAGGTTGAAAAGGTCTGCCAACTAAAGATATGGAAAAGTTATGGCTATCATTTCGGTTGTAGCCAATGCCATTTCCGGCTCACTTTATTAAAGGCATCAGGCTGTGATCCTGGATTTTGATTTACCCGACAGCCAATAGTATAATCCTAAACCAAGGATTACAATACCCGCGGTTATAGGCAATAATTTAAAACGGGCTGGGTTCGAAGGAGATGGGTTTACTGAATTAATAACTGCCTGGGTTAACCGCACATCATTATTGCCTGATCCTTCCAGGACCCATAGGTTATGATTATTGTCAAAAATGCCTTGCAGAGGCGCCCAGTTTTCAGTGGACCTGAATATTGTGGTAATGTTTCCGGAAGTATCTATTCTGATAATGCTTTTATGACTCATTAAAGCTGCATATACGTTTTTATCTTCGTCTTGCCATAATCCCCAGATTAGTAAGTTAGGCTCTTGTGCAGAAAAATCCGGGTTTGAAACCTTGTCTGTGATTAGTTTTATGCCACCAAATTTATCTACTCTGTAAATTGCATTTTCTGAAGCATATAATATATTGCCATCCTCCTGTGGATGAAGCCAGTTTACAGATTTAAAGTTGCCCGTAGCCAGTATTATTTCCTCTCCGTTTAATTTCTTTTTGTAAATATGATTTGTAACAGTGTGGGGAGCCATGAAACGTTTGAGATAATATACATTGCGATCCGTG